>CAJVXD010000170.1 GCA_913009675.1 uncultured bacterium
TCCGAACCGTTTTTACTATTCTCCTTATCTGCCTGTCGCTCAAATTTAAAACATACTTTGCTTCAACCTGCTTTAATTCTCTATCCAGTATCTTGTGAATTACATGCAGACGCTTTAATTCCCTTTGGCTCGCCATGATTATGTCCCTTTCTGCCATAATACCCTCCTATTAAATCGGGTATTATAGCTTCCTTAAAAGCGGACATTTCTATTTTGGCCAAATAGGACATTATCATTTTGGTATTACATAGTTTTTAACAACCATAACCGTATATTTTAGGGAACGGTCAACACATCATTACCCCCCTTGGCAGAAAAAGACTGATCTAATCTGATCGCTGCATCAAGGTCAATAGGCGGAATCATAAGCAGTCGTTTGTCTAAATCCGGCACTTTCTCTTTAGCCAATTGCCATGGCGTTTTGTTATCTTTATAAGTATTGGGTCTGTGGAGATTAAAGAATAACTGATAAGAGTAAGCTTTTTGCATAAAATTTAACCGATTTTTGTGAGATTCTATCTCATAGAATTCTATTTCAATAAGATTATGAACAGTTTCAACATCAGCTTGCATTCTATGCGCACCGGGGAATATGGTTCTGTGCACTTGACCCGGCATGGATTCTATGGCCAATGTGTAAGCAGAAGGAGATTTGGACTGCCAGCTGCCGCAGTACTCCGACCCATTGTCTGTCTGCCTTATGGAATTAGCAGGCAATACGTTAAATTTACCTAACCAGTAGTTTATGTAGTTGGCGAATATGGTGGAATGGGTTAAGCTTCTTTCGTCAGCAAATCCTAAAAATTGGATACCACAGCTTACTTCCCTGTAAGTATACTGAACTCTGGGCAGTTTAAGCTGAGTCATTTGAGTCCAGTATTCAGGGATATCGTTTAGATCTTTAGTATCTTCGCAAGCGCGTTCAAACAAAGCGAACCGTTTCTTAACTTCGCGAAGGTTGTTCTTGGTCTTATACTTCTTAGTCCTTCTTCTTGAATGAACGTTGGCTTCACGCCAGATCTTACGCATAGTTTTAGGAGACAAACTAATATATTCCAACGTTTTTATTTGTTCAGCCCCCAGCCGTTTGTATTTCTTTTTTAATTTTATAGCATATTGCTTAATTTCAGGCGGTGTTTCTCTTGGAGAAGTATGAGGTCTTCTCGAACGATCTGCTAAACCTGTATAACCATCTTTATAAAGGCGCCTTATCCATTTACGCACAATACCGGGACTGGTATTGTACGCTCTGGCAGCAGGTTTGCAGCCATGCTTTAAGGCGTGTTGAACCATCTGGTAACGGTGAGCTCTCTTGTCTTTACAATTTCTCATAATTTGATAGTATCGTATTGGGCACATAATGATATCCTCCTCTTTTTTTGGGGAAAATTTGTGGAAGATATCTTAATATATTATGTGCCCTTTTCAATTACCATTTTATCCATAGGATCGTTAATGTATTCGTCCCATTCTTTAACCCTTCGCCATTTCCGGGAGAGACTGTCCTGCGCAGGCCAAACGCTAACAGGCTCGTATTGCTCGTAATATGCGGTTTCATTAGTTTGAACAGCAACAGTCCTGTCATCTATTTGTTTCTTTCTTGGTTTTCGCTCTCTTGAAACCAATCCGGCAAACAATCGTTTGAAACATGATGCTTCTTTCCTTATCTTCTTAAATATCCCCGTAGATACTATTAATATTTTCCTGACCCCATCCCGAAAGCTTTCGGGATGGGGTCTTCCTTCTCCTTCTCCTCCACCTAGGGGGTAAGGATGTATCTTACCATTTCCAGAGACAAAATTTCCTTTGCAAGTGAAAGTTGCAAATGTTACTATAGTTACGTAGTACAAGGAACTTACGGAACATTAAGAACATTTATAACTTTATAGGAGGTGTCTAGTGAATCCATTTAGTCCAAAACATCCAGCAAGTCCGCAGTATTTTGTTAATAGAAAGATTATATTGCAGCGATTTAAAAACCAGCTTTTAACATCAGCCAAAACAAGACCGCCAAAACCCGATAATATAGCTATTTTAGGCGGATGGGGAATAGGAAAAACCTCTGCTCTGCAAAAACTAGAGGATATCTGTTTATCTCAAAAAGCAGTAAAAACCTTTACAGCGCTTGTAGAATTAACCCCTGAAACTTGCACTAGCTTTGAGAAATTCGCTAATAGAACAAGAGATGAAATAGAGAGGAGTTTTAAAACATCGGACATGTCATTATTATCAAAATTGAAGAGAGACTTAATCCCGGGTTGGCGACTTAAAACCATAGAGTTAGGTATCGTCACTGTTGAAAAGGAGCTTAAGAATAAATCAATTGTAACCTCTTTTGAAGATAGCCTCAGAGAGCTTTGGAAGATATTGTCAAAGAGCGGAGTTGAAGTAGCAGTATTAATGTTTGACGATCTCCACTATATGGCTCAACAATATGTCAATGGACTATATGATATAAGAGGAATATTTCAGGGTCTTCCCAAAGAAGGCTGTAATTTTATGCTTGCGATTGCAGGATCGCCTTATTTATTTAATATGGCCAGAGAGTTCGCAGAACCCTTTACGAGATTCTTTGATAGATTCTATCTTGAACCCTTTAGTATTGAAGAAACAAGGAATTTTATTACAGTGCCGCTATCTTTAAGCAAAACAGACATTATCGTAGAAGAAGATGTTATAGAAAAGATATATAAATTGACAAAAGGTCATCCTTATTTTCTTTCTTTTATAATGAAGAATTTGGTTGATCTGGCAAAGAATGGGAATATTTCACTTAAGACATTTAATAAAGCATATCCAACTATTGCAGGATATCTATCAATGGAGAAATTTAACGACGATATTACCCAAGCTAGCGAAATTGAATTAAAGGTTCTTCAGGAAATGGCTTCTATAAATACTGAAACTATCTCGCCTAGCCAGTTGTCTATTAAAAATGTTAGGAAATGCTTGAAGCTGTTAACGGAAAAGAAAGGGCTGGTTGTAAAGACTAAGCGGGGAGAATATTCTCTTTATCACCCACTGTTTAAGGAGTATTTACTGAAAAGTATAAACTAAAATGCGATACAAGAGTTCGATAAAACGGTCGTTTTTTCGAACCGTTAAGTCACATTTTTACACGATTCTTGGTAATACCCTAAGTTGTCGGTAATCTCCCTGCCTCTCTGCCAGAAGAATATAGCCAGGAGAGTATACCTTACCGATTCCGGATGTCTGCGCAGCTCACTGATAATTTCCGAGGCGG
>CAJVXD010000171.1 GCA_913009675.1 uncultured bacterium
GGACGATCGTCATGACGCACGGATTCGATCCATGTGGGCTACTGTTTTTTGACATTGTGCTTAGAAATTTTACTATTATTTTTGGTTATTTTTTTTTTTTTAATGATACGGCGACCACCGAGATCTACACTCTTTCCCTACACGACGCTCTTCCGATCTTCATTATATCACCACAGACCGGATTCCCGACATTCCCAATACCATCTGCATCGGGGATCTCCCCTACGTTCCTGGGATTCCTGAAATGCTCCATAACCTTTTCGCTGTATTGTGTATTAAAGCTCCCCATAAGCTCTTCTCCTAAAATGAGCACTGAAGTTATGAAAATCCCTGATTTTCATAACTTCATCTCCATCGGTTTATTGTTCTTAGAGTAATCCTTAGCTGGTTTTATATGCCTCATGTTCTCGAGCATCCCTAATTCCTTAAGACGATTATATATCAATATCCATGCGCAATCTCTATCTTTACCTACCTCACATTTTCCTTTATCCGAACCGCCGCATGGGCCGTTCAAAAGGCCCTTCGCGCACCTCGTAACAGGACAGATGCCTCCTGTAATATTCAGGACACAGTCGCCGCACATGCTGCACTTTTCAAAAAAAGCGAGACCTGTCTTATCCACCACAGAACCAAACATGGTATTGCATCCTATAAAAACAGGCCTCTTGGCCCTGTCATTATCCAGCACAGACTGTACACCCAGACCGCAGGCAAGGATCAAAAATGCATCCGCCTCGTCTACTGCCTTCTTATTCTTGGCAAGATTCAGTCTTACCTGACTGGCTATGCAGGGAGAATCGGGTATAGCCCAGCCAGTAATCACCTTTGCATTTTCTTCCAAAAGCTGCCTTATCTCTGTCACTTCTCTTTCTCCGCCAGTCTTGCAGGTCGTGGCACACTCCCCGCACCCTACGATAAAAATCTTTTTGTGTAACCCAATGGCTCTTAAAATCTCTTCAAAGGGTTTTTTCTGAGTAACTATCATACCTACCTCGTATCCCGGCCTCTTTGTTCCGGCCGTTAGTTATTATAAAAGCTTCTTGATCTCCTTCTCAAATATCTCCTTATCTTTATAGCCTATGTATCTTTTCCTTATCCCACCATTTCTATCAATGATAAATGTCGTAGGTATTGACATTATGCCGCCATAGAGATCGGTAACATCCTTTTTCCCCAATAAAACAGTATAATTTATCCCTCTCTCTTGAACAAAGGGTGCAACGACCCTTTGCGCGTTCCAGTCCAGGGCCACCCCTATTATCTCAAGCCCCTGATCCCGGTATTCCTTATAGAGCTCTATAAAATGCGGTATTTCTGCCCTGCACGGAGGGCACCATGTAGCCCAGAAATCCAATATGATAACCTTGCCTTTAAAATCAGAGAGAGACCTTTTCTCTCCATATATATCCGAGAGCGTAAAATCAGGGGCCGGTTTAAAAACCTTTTTTTTATTCTCGACGACGACCTCGGGAACCTTCTCTAATCTCACCATCCTGAGGATAGCGAATACGGCCACACTAACTACTATAGCTATGACAATGACGGATAGCGTTTTTTTCATCGCTTCCTCCTTAAAAAATGATTACACAGATTATCGGTTATAGAATACGCAATGATGATATATCCTTTAAGCAAATACGCCGCTAAGCCTTGAATACTGCCCTAAAAATAACAATATCCCTACGATGATCAAAAATACCCCGGTTACAACCGGGATAAACTTCATAAAGGCCTTGAAATGGTTGAAGATAAATAAAAATTGATTTACCGCAAGGCTTGCTATGAAAAACGGGAGGGCCAACCCCAGAGAATAAGACAACAAGAGCACTATTGCCCGCGGTATACTCTCAAGCGTAGAGGCATAGATAAGTATGGTCGAAAGGATCGGCCCTACGCAGGGTGTCCAGCCGATGGCAAATGCCATACCTATTAACAAAGAACCGAAATAACCAATCCCCTTCCTGGAAAAGACCGGCCTTTTTTCCAGATCCAGGAATCTCAATCTGAAGGCCCCGGATATATGTAAGCCCAACAAGACTATTACGACACCCCCCACCCTTTCAAGCCATAATCTTCTTATCCCAAAAAAACTCCCCAGGTAGGAAATCGTCACACCCAAAGACACAAATACAATAGAAAAACCGATGATGAAAAATAACGAATGCAGTGCAGTAACCCTCCTAAGACTAGAAGAGGAGTTCAATCTCTTGATATCCTCAAAGGACTTTCCTGTGATATATGTTATGTATGACGGGAACAGAGGTAAGATGCAGGGAGACAGGAATGACAGCACCCCAGCAAAAAATGATATAACGATAGAGACTCCGCTTCCGTTACCCACAAGATCCCCTTTCACAATTTCTATCTGCGCGAAGCCCTAACCCTTATTATATCCTGCTGCGCCCTTATGTCCTTAAGGCGAGCTATTATATCCTGCTGATTCTTTAAAACTTCTTCTATCTTCTCCGAGATTACCGCTGTATCATCCTTGGCCTTGGTTCGCTGTTCCTTCCCAAAACCCTTCAGCGTAAAAACCCCCAGAGAAATTAAAAAAATTAGCAAAAGCGATAAAAGCCATGCCTTTCTCGCCATACAACACCTCTTCAATGAGTCCAGTCCGCCTCAGACGGAACTAACTCGCAATTTTATCCATTTTTATTCATTATACCAAATATAGATTAACTAGTCAATACCGAGTTCAACTTCTTAAAAGGCAGGGTATTTAAGATATCTGTTTTTTCTAGCCAGCCTCGCCGGGCTACCGAAACTCCGAATTTCATCATCTCAAGCTGGTCTGCACTATGTGCATCTGTATTTATCGTTAATTTCACGCCGAAGTCCTTTGCTGTTCGACAATTGATATCATTTAAATCCAGCCTTTGCGGAAAACTGTTTATCTCAAGGGCCGTATGAGTCTCTCTGGCCACCTTGAGTATCTCTTCAAGTTCAATCTCATAAGGTTCTCTCACTCCCCAGAGTCTCCCTGTAGGATGAGCTATGATATTGACGTATTTATTTTGGCAGGCCTTTATAATACGTCTTGTCAATCTCTGCCTTGACTGTTTGAACCCGGAATGTATGGCCCCTATAACAAGATCCATTTCCTTCAATATGTCATCCGGATAATCCAGGGCCCCATCAGAACCAATATCCACTTCTGTGCCAAATAAAATCTTTATATCACCATATTTTCTCCTTATCCTTTCAATCTCCTTCATCTTGGCCTTAAGTTGCATCCT
>CAJVXD010000172.1 GCA_913009675.1 uncultured bacterium
GTTACACTGAACGGCAGACGATGACAGAGAGAACCGTTATGCAGACTGCATGTTTTGTTTTTTTTGTTTTTATTTTTTATTTTTTTTATTTGATTTTTTTTTTTTTTTTCAAGCAGAAGACGGCATACGAGATATATCAGTGTGACTGGAGTTCAGACGTGTGCTCTTCCGATCTCTCTCCTAAAAAGGCTTGAACCCGGCACCATACTGGATATTGAAATATTCAGGTATAATTCGAGCATAAAGACCAGGTGTAGAGGTAAGATCGTCTGGGTATGGGATGAGCCCATGGATAGAGAGAAGGACCAGCTCTTTGAGGCTGGTATTCAATTCCTCGATAGGCAGCTGCTTTATATCGGCGGATTAATAAACTATCTCGAAAACCAGAACAATAACAGTATGTCATGAAAGAGAAAAACCCTTATCTTTGCGACCAAAGACGTACAAAAAGGTACGATATCCTGCTTAAATTGAACTATCTCGATCCTGCCACAAACTGTCGGGGCAAATCCATGGCCAGAAATGTATGCAAAACAGGCCTGAGATTCCCCGTAACGACAAAGATGCAAAAGGGTTCGATTCTGGATATGAAAATAGAAGACCCCTTCGGCGGTTCATTTATACCTTCAAAGGCAAAGATAGTCTGGGCCAGAGAACTGTCCGATAGTGAAGAGGAAATCTATGAGATAGGTGTTGAGCTGACCAAAAAACGGCTTTATTGATATCATGAAACTGGAAGACGACCACCACTGTTTTGCCTGCGGTAAACTGAATGATAGCGGATTAAAACTTCAGTTCAATTTAGATGAAAAGAGACAGGTCATCACAACGGAGTTTAATCCCACAAAGACACATCAGGGCTTCAAGGATATAGTGCACGGCGGCATAATAGGCCTGATACTCGACGAATGCATGGTAAATCTTGCGTGGCAGCTGGGTATACGCGCCGTGAGCGCTGAATACACCGTAAAACTCCTAAACCCTGCCATGATAGGTAAAAGACTCATATTTTCAGCTCATATAGTTTCTGAAAGAAAGAGGATACTCGCGATAGAGGCACAATGCGCAAATGAAGAAGGGGTAAAGATCGCCTTTTCCTCTTCAAAATGCGTTAAGGTACCCAAGCCCTAAAAACCCATGAAAAAAGATAAAAGATAAAGAGATGTTACTGGTATCTTACGGCGTGTCCGGCCTCGGTTACTTCCTGTTCCTGTCTCTTCCGGTCCTGATATTCCTCTTCTTTTATGCATTCTGCCGCATTAAGTATAAGAAAAAAATAGAAAGATCCCATATCTATTATCTTGCATCGCATGCATTGATAGCCTATATATTCGTTTTTTTTCTTTATCTCTTTTTTGGACTTAGGCTCTTATATCTATATAAAACCAGCTTTTTTTAATCTAGCGGGAACTCCCCGCCTGTAAAGGCGGGGATGAAAGCAGTTTCTCTCAAGCAGGGCAGCAGGGTGTTGAAGGCTTGTTTATTTTGCGAAACATATAATCAACGAACAACTAAAAAGACTGCCTGTCAAAATAAAAGAGAGTGAGGCCCAGCCCTGCAAACAACATATTCTTTGGCCGAACGTCCTTCAACACCCTGCTGTCCTGCTTGACAGAAACTGCCTTCATCCCCGCCCTTACAGGCGGGAAGTTCCCGCTAGATTAAAAAGAGAGGGAGGCAAGCCAATTGACTAAGGATTATTCAAAAAAGGTATCCGAATCAATATGTGAGGATATTGAGATAAAAAAGGCGCTTCTAAAGACACAGCTCAACGATATTATAAGATTGGCCGGGGCAATGATCTCTACTATAAAAAAAGGCAACAAGATATTGATATTTGGTAATGGCGGCAGCGCATCGGATAGTCTGCATATAACGGCTGAGCTGGTCGGCAGGTTTCAGAAAGAGAGAAGGGCCCTTCCTGCCATAGCCCTTACTTCTAATATCTCTTCCATCACTGCCATTGGCAACGATTATAGCTTTGATAATGTATTTGAAAGACAGATAGAGGCGCTTGGTAAAAACGGAGACATGGCAATAGGCATATCTACAAGCGGAAATTCAAAGAATGTGATACTGGGCATATTAAAGGCTTCAAGGCTTGGCCTGAAAACCGCTGCCTTTACGGGAAAGAAAGGCGGCCGGCTCGCACGAATAGCAGATATAGCTATAAAAGTACCCTCTCATAATACACCGCGGATTCAGGAGTCTCATATTACAATAGCGCATATTATCTGTGAGATCATAGAAGATGCCTTATTCTAAAATAAAAACCCTCCCTGAATTACTAGGGATTTTAAAAAAAACCAGGACAGGGAAAAGAAGGCTCGTATTTACCAATGGCTGCTTCGATCTCCTCCACGCAGGGCATGTTGATTATCTGGCAAGGGCAAGGTCCTTGGGGGATATACTGGTTGTAGGCCTAAATAGCGACCGCTCTGTAAGAAGATTAAAGGGGGCAAAACGCCCTCTGGTGGGGCAAAAAAACAGGGCCAGGGTGTTATCAGCGCTCGAGGCCGTGGACTTTGTCGTGATATTCAATGACATCAGCCCTCTTCGACTGATAAAGGCCTTAAGGCCGGACATCCTGGTAAAAGGCGCTGACTGGAAAACAAAGGACATAGTGGGGGGCGAGTTTGTAAAATCCTACGGGGGCAGGGTAAGACGCCTCCCGTATATAAAAGGCCTTTCTACGAGGGGTTTACTCAGGAAGATAGAGACGTTATAAATAATCATGGACCAGAAATTATTTCAAATTATAGACGCCAATCTGAACAGGGCGAGAGAAGGCCTGCGCGTCTGCGAGGATATAGTGAGATTCGCGATAGGCAATAAGGCAATTGCGAGATCATTAAAACTTGTGAGGCACTCCGTAACGGATACAGCCTTAAGATCGAAAAAGGTCCCGCTCAAAAAACTTGTCGAGGCAAGGGATACAGAGAAGGACGTCCTCAAGGCCGTAGATCTTAAAGGATCAGAGACAGCGGATACGCTGGATATCTTTATGTCAAATATACAACGTACAAAAGAATCGCTCAGGGTCCTGGAAGAATGAGATCGGAAGAGCACACGTCTGAACTCCAGTCACACTGATATATCTCGTATGCCGTCTTCTGCTTGAAAAAAAAAAAAAAAAAAAAAAAAAATACTAGAAAAAAACAAAAAAAAACAACCCGGAATCAAAAAAAGCACAAACAGCGTTATCACA
>CAJVXD010000173.1 GCA_913009675.1 uncultured bacterium
TATAGGCAACCTCATTCTGCACGACATAGTCGTCAAATTCGGCGATTACCATATTCCCATTTATCCCCGCAACCTTACCATATCTTTTATCAGCCATAACCCTCACCTATTCAAGCGTCCAAGAGATCCTCTAAGACCTTCATGCCGCTGCCTGAATCTATCTCCTGCCAACGTTCCAGAATCTGTAATTTTAGTGCATATATTACTAAAAAGCCGATATCAAAATAATGATACCTTCCTATCTCTTCGAGTTTCTCCCATCTTGCACGGTCAAGCCTGAGCTCCGGCTCAAGAGGAGATGCCTGGTTCACTGCCCACTGCGCAAGGCCTGCCATAAAGGGATTGGGATAACCCTCGCCCCTGATATATCCAGCAGGGTCTTTGCCCTTCTTATTGGCCCTTGCCCTTGCTATCTCGTTTCTTAGGTCCCTATCAAATCTCTTCCATTCTCTCAATAAATAACAGCGCTCATTTATATCCTCGCATGGGGAGATCTCTGCCCTCTCAACAATCTCCATATCAGCACTCACCAGCTGTTCCTTGCAGCGCAAGAGAAAATCATCATATGAAAGCGGCGTCCTTGTGCCAAATTCAAGCATTGGTAGAGTTGCTATCAGATAATAATATCGCTGTTGCATCGGATTCCCATGGAAGGCCTATACTTTTAAAAGGCCCGCGAGTTCTGGATTGAGATAAGCGCAAAGCGCTTCTACCAATCCCTCATCTGTAAAATCGAAGTAGGATTTGCCCTTGTCGAAACTGATGCAAAATCCTGCATTGATATTGGGCGAGGGCCTGAATTCTATACCATCCTTACATCTTTGTTTTAATCTCGAGATAAGACCTTGCCTCAGTTCCTCAAGGTCATCCTTTTTAAGCAACACCTTGATATCCGAGCTCTCGCCGTTCTTTTCAATATATCTTTCTATAAGTCTCCCCAGGATAGCTGCCATCTCCTCGGGAGAGATAGCCTTTTTAGTCTCGGCACTCACAATCTTATCAAATATCTTTCTTATCTCCTCCTTCAGGGAAAGCACCAGATCCCTCCCTGCCTGCCTAATAGACGCCTCAGAGGATTCCATGGTCTTTTTTGCCTCATCTCTGGCATCATCGACTATAGTCCTGGCCTGACTCTTTGCATCGCTTACAATCTTCTCTGCCTCTCTTTTTGCCTTTGTCTCTATGGCCCCGGCATTCTGTTCTGCCTTTTGTAGGCCCTCCTGGTTAATCCTTTCAAGAAGTTCCTTTAGTTTTTCTGACATGACATACCTCTATAATTCTTCTCGACAGGCTCGAAGAATATTATAACTCGAGCTTATCGAGAACTACCTGCTGCCAGGTTTTGTTATCTCGATCCCCTTTTTACACAAAGGGCATTCTCCCGGGGAAAAAACCGGGATACCCAATTTTAATAAACTATATGATTGTACACCAAAATCTATCTCTTTTCCAGTCCTATTTATAATACAGCCCACCCCTATCACAGTTGCGCCTTTCGATCTCGCAACCTCTATAACCTCTTTTGTGGAAAGGCCTGTTGTAATAACGTCCTCGACCACAAGGACCCTATCATCTGCGCTTATCCGGAAACCTCTCCTCAAAACCATCTTTCCGTCTTTACGTTCTGTGAAAATAGAACGCACGCCCAGAGACCTGGCAACCTCATAAGAAACAACGACCCCTCCGAGAGCGGGCGCTGTAACACAACTAGGTAAATCATCCCTGAAATTATCCGCTATTTGCGCACATAATCTTCCGGCGTATTCTGGATACTGCAATACCCGCGCACACTGTAAGTATTCAGCGCTATGTAAACCGCTTGACAGCTTAAAATGTCCTTTTAAAAGCGCCCCCTTGTCCTTAAGTATCCTCAGAATATCATCTTTTTCCATAACTATCCCAGGTCATCTATTACCTTGGCAGGGTCCTTTGCCCTTGTAACGGGCCGGCCGATTACTATATAATCTGCCCCTATTTTCATTGCCTCTTCCGGAGTAGCGGTCCTTTTTTGGTCCTGCTTTTGCATGCCTTCGGGCCTCACCCCGGGCGTAACTATGAGAAAATCTTCTCCCATATTTTTTCTGATCTCTCCTGCCTCTTGAGGCGATGCCACAATGCCGTCAAGACCCGACCCCTTTATTAATCTTGCAAGATTTAGAACCTGCTCTTGCGACGAACTATTTATCCCAATCTGCTGCAATTCATGATCGCCTATACTTGTAAGGACGCTTACCCCTAAAATCCTGGGTCTGGATATGCCTAATCTGTCAGCCTCTTCTTCTGAGCCTTCTAAGGCCTGCTTCATCATATCGCTTCCTCCATGGGCATGGACATCGAATATAAACACACCCAAGCGCGTAACCAAGCGCGCCGCATTCTTGACTGTATTTGGTATATCGTGGAACTTTAGATCAAGAAATATCTCCCTGTCGTATCTCTTTATGACATCTATTGCCTTTGGGCCGCAGGAATAAAATAGCTCCATACCAACCTTAAAGATCTTCACATGGGGACTCAGTATATCCAGTAATCTTTCCTCTTCTTTAATCGTATCGACATCAAGGGCTACTATGATCTTATCTTTGTTCATATCGTGTCGCTCGAATAATATTCTTTAATGCCTTTTATGATCTCCCCAGAGACACCGGGCTCTACAAGATTAGCGGTCCCTATCCCGATTGCCTTTGCGCCTGCCAGCAAAAATTCAATCGCGTCCTCTGCGCACATTATACCACCCATACCTATAACCGGCTTACTAATATTTCTTGCAACGTCCCAGACCATCCTTAAGGCAATGGGTTTTATGCACGGTCCGCTCAGCCCCCCTTTAATATTTCCAAGCCTTGGCCTTCCTGTTTCAATATCTATTGCCATACCAAAAAATGTATTCACAAGACTTACGGCATCTGCCCCTCCCTTACACGCTGCCTGGGCGATATCCACAATATCAGTGACATTGGGAGAGAGCTTGGTAATCAAGGTCTTGTCTGTAACCTCCCTAACCTCTTTTACCACTTCATGCGTGGCATTTGCATCTTGTGCTATCAAGCCTTGAGCCTTAACGTTCGGGCATGATATATTCAGCTCTATGCCATTAACGGCTTTCTCTTTATCGAGTCTCCTGGCCAGTTTGCAAAACTCCTGTATGCTATCTCCTGAAATGCTCACA
>CAJVXD010000174.1 GCA_913009675.1 uncultured bacterium
AAATTTGCATAGAGCTGGGCTGATTTAGGGTAAGAATCAAGGAGCCTCTTTATCAAGGTAATCCCCTTTTTATACCTGGCCCTATTTATATAGATAGCAGCAAGATTATTCCCTGCCTTTAAAAACCCGGGATCCCTTTTTAATAACCTGCTGTGGACCTTTTCTGCAAGATTAGTTTCGCCTATCTTTTCAAAAAATCCTGCCACGCGCATGTTGATATCCGATGGCCTTAGTTTCTTCCTGCTAAAATCAATCTTAAATCTCTCTATAACGGCTGAGTTCAGGGGAACATCCTTTAAAAACACGCAGGATGCCTCATCGTAGTAGACCAGTGCCCAGCTTTTATTTTTATATAGATACCGTATTATCCTGTCTGTCCCTCCGCCAAATAGATATCTCAGCAAGGCTATATTAAAACCGTATTCACTATGTATCCGTCGCCATTCGCCGGGATAGTTCTGTGCCTTTCGGTATAAACGATAAAAATCGTCCTTGCATAGATCTGTCCTCGTATCTATAAATATCCTCTTTTCGGGGTAGAACCTATAGCCTATATAGGACCCGAAACCAAGGGTATTAAAGATAGGCCCTTTTATATTGTTAGACTCTAAAAAATCACAGGCGCCGGAGGGCATAAAGAACCTGCAAAACCTCGACTCTGTCCTTCTTAGGGCAAACTGTCTTGTAAATATATAATAGTTATTCGAGAGAAAGAAATATATCAACCCGCATGTTAAAGTTACCAGGACAAAGAGCCCCCCTCTTCCGTTCCAAGATCGCCCCTGTTAAACGTGCCTCGTTAAGATTGATGGAAGCCAGGGGCATGGCTACGAATATAAATATAGGTATATTTCTTGCTGCCATATAAGAGGCCAAAAAAGAAAGGCCAAAGAGCAGTATATGTCTTGCCTTTACATTTTTAAGATTGACGATAAAGGTGCAGCTTGCCAGTATCGCTAAGGCCCAGAAGAATATATATCTGCTAAAGGCAGACCTTACAGGCATCATCAGTTCTTGCACATTCTGTATAAATAATCTTTGCCCCGTAAAGGTATCGACTATGATCCGCAGAGGGTATAAGGCCCCTTTATAAAAATAGGAAGATATCTTTTAACCCTCTCCCTGCTGCCTATGCAATAAAAAGCTAAAAGCACGGGGCCCAGTATAAAATAACCGTGCATATTCACCCATATAATCTGCAGGAGGGGCAACAGGCAGACCCTCCTATCAGTTTCGAGGATATACAAAAATATACATAGGAAAAGATAGGAAAATATCTCGGGCCTTACGACTGAGCGGTAATTGAAGGCGAGGACGGAAAGCAGCATAAAGGATACCGCATAACGCAACCTCTTAAATCCGGAACTGGCCAAGAAAAGAACGATAAAAAAAGAGAGCGATATGATGAATGCCTTAAGGATGTTAAGGCCTTGCCAGCCAAACCTTGAAAAGACGGGATAAAACAAAACCTGAGAAAGCCACTCATGGTCTATCCACGGTTTATCCTTTAAGGTATAGGAAAAGATATCTATGTGAGGGACCTTAAGATTCTGCAGTATATATTCGCCCGCCTTAAGATTCCACCATAGGTCTATATCGAGTATGGTATTTATCTGGGATATAAAAAGAAGCGTAAGTAACAGGACCAATAGCAGGACTTTCATACATGATTAATAAAGCATCCCCTCACCCTTACCCTCTCCCCTTTGGGGAGAGGGGTTCGGGGCGGGGAGAAGCATTCTTACCTTCTCCCCTTCTTTCTCTTCTTTTTTTTCTTCTTTCCTCCGCGCGCCATCTTTGCCCTGGAGATATCTCCTTTCTTATCGATGAAATAAAGATACCCCTTCTGTTTCTTTATACCGCATTTTAGCACCTTTTCTGCCATTCTGTCTCACCCCCTCTCCTTTTTATATTTTTTAGCCAAGACTGCATCTTAGCTACTCAGATTAACTCCTTTAACTTTGCAAGGGCAGAGAATATTGCAAGCTGACTGGTCTTAGGGTTGGTTTTGGACGGCAGATTTTCCGTCCTTGTAAAAAGCCTTCCAAACTCCCCCTCTATCTCCACCTCATGCACATTCCTTGTGTAGGCCGGTGATGTGATGATCCTCACCTTTGTAAGTTTTGGCCCTATACCCAAAAGGCTGAGAGTAGCGGCCACATTTACATTTTTCGGAAATTCCCTTACTGCATCTTCGGCGGTCCCGCTATAGATAACGGTTTCTTTTTTTATCCTGTCTATATCTATCCCCTTCTTCATTAAATACGGCGCACCCTTCAATCCTTTCGGAGGTTTTCTGGTAGTTAGGCTTACCCTGGTTATCTTCCCTATTCCAGCAGAGATTAATCCATCCAGGCCGCAGATGGCCCCGCTCGGGATATAGATCCTGCAACCTCTTGTCCTCGCCTTTTTAAAGAGAGACGTCCTCCTCAGCAACCCGCCTGTGCTCATTATAAGCACATCTTTTTTATAGAAGACCGCCCTTTTTGCAATGGTTCCGGATATGTGCATACCCGCAGCCTCTATTATTAAATCGCTTTTTTTGATTAGATCATCTATGGTGGTAACGATCGGCCTGGGCCTTATCTTTTCCGAAAGCAAAACTGCCTTTTTCGGGTCAATATCACAAAGCGCCGTGACCCTTGCTCCCTTCCCAAGATTCCTTTGTATAAACCCTGCTGCAGCTGTGCCGATTGCACCACAGCCGATTATGCCGATCTTCTTCATCTTATACCCCGGATATTGCTGCGCCGGACTTTTCACCTGAGATATCCAACATACGCCTTAAGGCCCTATACGATCGTTCCTTTATCTCTCTTGTAACCTTGATCTCGTATTGCATTGATTCAAGAGAATACAAAACCCATCCCAATGTGGTAAGCTTCATTGTAGGGCATATCAATCTCTCTGTAGGTACATAAAAGTCTTTGTCGGGATTGGCCTTTTTCAATCCATGCAGCATCCCGGATTCTGTGACTATAATGAATGACTTGCCCTCTGAACCCCTGGCAGATCGGAAGAGCGTCGTGTAGGGAAAGAGTGTAGATCTCGGTGGTCGCCGTATCATTAAAAAAAAAAAAGAAGAAAAAAGAAGAAGAAAAAAAAAAAAAAAAAGAACGAACAAACACGAACAGCGGAAGAGCACGCACACTAGAACA
>CAJVXD010000175.1 GCA_913009675.1 uncultured bacterium
TTTTTTTTTTTCAAGCAGAAGACGGCATACGAGATATATCAGTGTGACTGGAGTTCAGACGTGTGCTCTTCCGATCTTTGACCGTATTCGACAACTACATGAGGGACTATGATATAGCCGCTATAATAACGGATGAACATACGCCAGGTTCACATATAGCTGCAGTAGCCGGTGATGCGGGTAAATTGATGCTGACAGGGAGTAAAGCCGGCAGGGCAAAGACCAGCGCCTCTGATATGATCAAACAGAGGGATTTAGTGCTGGTGGATGGCGTGACAGGAGAGGCTGTAGCTAATCCTGGATTACTTGCTATTAGAAAGTTTATGCGGAGATACGCAGAGGAAAAGGTCATTGACGAACTCGCTAATAAAGACAGATTCAAGCCGGCTGTTACACACGATGGCAAGCGCGTCAAGGTGTTGGCGAATGTTGAGACAATAGAAGAGGCGAAAAAGGCCTTTGAGAACGGTGCAGAGGGCATAGGTCTTGTGAGGACAGAGATCAGTTATTCTTCCGCCGTACCTAGTGAAGAGGATTTATATCAGATTTATTTAGAGATGTCCAGATTGGCAGGCGAGGCAGCTCTTACTGCCGGTGCAAAACAGCCATACCCTGTTACCATAAGGCTCGTAGACAGAGAAAAGGGTGATAAGATTTTACTGGGAGCGCTTGGGTCAAAATACGGCATAGAATATAATATCTATGATGAAAAAGGGAGGAACGAAATCACCAAGCCCCAGATTAAGGCAATCCTCAGGGCCTATGTAGACTCACCTTATAAGAACCTTATCCCAGAGTTTGCCATGGTAAGGACAGAGGAACAGATAAAAGACGCGTTAGCGCTTTTTGAAGAGGCAAAAAAAGAGTTACGCGAGAAACATAAGAAAATCAAGGCCTCCGATATTAACGATATAAAGACAGGTTTTATGATCGAGACTCCCGAGGCAGCATTTAAAAATCTCAGCTATATCGTAGACAATAGTCCCTCTACTTTTTATGGCACAAATGATCTGATACGGTTTACCTATGGTGTTAAGAGAGACGATGGCGAAGCCATAGAATATTATTCCAAACCCATGCCTAAGATTCTTAAAGCTATATTCAGTGGCGTGAGAAAGGCGCGTAAGGAACATAAAGAAACTGGTATCTGCGGGGAGCTGGGCCATGACCCGAGGATGGTCATATTCGGCCTTTCTATGTGCAGGCCGCAAGACAAAGAAGCCGTGCTCAAGTTTAGCGTTGGCCAGAAATTCATACCCAGGGTCAAATTCTTCATCCGCAACATGAACGCGAAGCTTTCAAGGCAAGCATTAGGCGGAGATTCAAGGACTATAGAGAAGAACATTGAGAGAGCCGTAAAAGGCGAGCTGGATATAAATGTAATTCTGGACAATAAGTTTCAGGTAATACTTAAAAGGATAAGGTCATTAAAAGGATTTAAGGAAGCGTTAAAGAGGATTAAAAGTAGTCCGGAATACAGGGAGGAATATAACAAGATTCTTTCTATCAGCAGGTACGGTTTTATGAAAAAGCTGGTTACCTTTAATTTCTTTGTCTCTCCGCAGCAAGTGATGATGGGGGTAAGGGGATTTGTTCAAACTATTATCGATTTGGTGCTGAAGTTGAGAGGATATAAACCAGTTTCCAATGTTCAGCAATCATTACCTTTCAAGATTGCTGTTTTTGACTGGGATAGTAATTTCGATGGATTCAAGGATAGGGAATTCGAAACACTCTTCAGCACTTTGAAGAAATCGGGCATTAGGACAGTCATCTTTTATAAAGAAAATGATGACAGGTACCCAGAGAAAAGGAAAGAGATTTTGTCGTCCATTGGACAGTGGATAGAGGAAGGAGATATAAGAGCTTACCTGTCGCTTGGCATACCAGGGGCTCAGCAGTATACAAAGACGGCGCAAGTAAAGGCCATTGTTAAGGAAATGGGCATAGATTATAGTAATGTCATACAATTTGATGACAGGAAAAAAGTGCTTAGCGCAGCCGCTTATAACGGCATAAAGACCTGTGAGATAGGGAATCCTGATATAAGTGACGAGTATGGAGAGGGTTTTAGTGCAGATTATAATATCAAGAGTGTGAATAAAATAAATGAGGTTTTTGCAATTCTCAATCTTCACGATAAGCAACAAAGTCAGGCTGGCCGTTTTAAAGATGGAGTGTTCATGACTAAAGATTTTGCAATAGATTTATATCAAAAGGCTGGTATTGAAGACAGAAAATCTGCCGCTGAGTATAAGAAAGAATGGAAATCTCATATTAAAAATAACAAGAAGTATATGATGAAGGCGGCTAATAAAGTTAAAAGGGGGACAGCCATAATATTGGAAATAGGGGACGGGATTAGTATCCCGTTGAAACAATTGGCTAAGAAATTCAATAGGGTTATTTTAGTAGATTTAGACGAAGAGAGTATGATTAAGGCGAGAGAGGGTCTTCCCAAAAGACTTCGGAAGAAGATTGCTATGAGGACAGAAGATGTCACAGGTATCTCGTTGTCTATGATGAGAGAGGCGAAATCGATAATAGAAAAATACAAGAATGATGAAGAAGAGGCCTTTAAGCGTTTATGCGGATTATTGTTGAATAGCAATTCTAGCAGCGCTGTTATTTTGCCAGGGCTTATGGCATCTTGTGATTTTGTGGTTTCAAAGATGCTTATTTCAAACTTGCCTCGCTTCCCTCTTTCGTATATTGAAGATGAATTTATGAGAAATTTCGGAACTTCTTCCAGGGCAATGCTTGAGAGTTCAGAATGGGAAAAGGCTAAGGGGCAGTTTAGCTCGGCAATTGAAAAAACGCATATTAATTTATTAAGGAGTTTAGTAAAAGAGAAAGGCAGGGTTTTTGTTTCAGACACGATCGTTGGATATACAGTAAAAGGGCTAAATATTTTTTCACCCGATAGATTTTTAGATCGGAAGAGCACACGTCTGAACTCCAGTCACACTGATATATCTCGTATGCCGTCTTCTGCTTGAAAAAAAAAAAAAAAATAAGAAACATCAAATATATCATAAAATATACTCACATCACACAAATACTCAACACAACACATATACTGCTAACATAA
>CAJVXD010000176.1 GCA_913009675.1 uncultured bacterium
ATCCTCCTCCCCTTTTCCGATATGATAAGAAAGGCCTATCTTGTTTAAATATCCCCCCGCGTGTTGTATGTTATCATCGGCTATGTTTAATATCTTAGCCCCTGTAATACCTATTCTTTTATCCCTCTCGAACGGCCCAACAAGTTCCTCCAGCCAATTAGGCTCGACAACCGTATCCATGTTCAGGAAAACGAGGATATTGCCTTTTGCATTGTCAATCCCCTTTTTTAGTGTCTTCAGGAAACCAAGGTTCTTTTTATTCCTTAAAAGAATAATATTATCGGATATGCATCTTTTAACCATGTCAATTGTCCCATCGTCTGAATTATCGTCTACAATCAAGATTTCATAATCCTGAGGCTGCGAAGATGCCAATATGGAATTAATGCATTGTCCTATAACACCTTCCCCGTTGTATACCGGTATAATTATTGATGTCATCTTTTATACCCTAAAAACTTTTTTTAAGTCTCTGTATCTCTCATTCCATGTTAAGCCGTTAGATACCTTTAAAAATCCCCTCTCGCCCATCCTGTTGGCAAGCTTCTCATCATCCAATAATCTTTCGATACAGCGGGCGATTCCATCAATGTCTCCGAACTTGACGAGATAGCCGTCTTCCTTGTCTTTTATGACCTCTGTAACGCCCCCTGCCCTTGCGCCTATTACAGGTTTTTTATTCACCCATGCCTCTAAAAATACTACACCGAAAGAATCCGTGCGCGAGGGTAAAACAAAGATATCGCCTGCCGCAAAGAGGTCTTTTTTATCCTGTCCGATGATATAATCTAAAACAAGGCACCTGTCTTTTACGGAATCTTTTTGACCTGAAAAATAGCGGTTAAATTCATCCATAGGCGGACCTGCTAATACCAGTTTTACGTCTCTGTTATTACCCCATAGCTTCTTCATGGCCTCCACCAGATGAAATGTACCCTTATCATATGATTTTGCAGCGACATGAAAGATTATATCCTTTTCTCTTATGTCAAACTTCTTTCTAAACCTCTCCGCATCGCCGCCCAGGATATCCTCCATATTAACGCCTTGGCCGACAATGTATATCTTACCATTATCTATGCCGGCCTTCTTTAGATAATCACTCTCTATAGCGGTCTGAACTATAATCTTGTCGCACTTATCAAGAAGCTGCATCTGAAAATTCCTTGTATAGTATCTATTGACCTTGTCGTTTTTATATTCACCCAGATGAAGAAAAGGTGTAATAATCAAAGGGACGCCGTGTTTCTTAGCATACCTGATCCCCATGTATATCAAAGAATTATAAGGGAATGCTGAAACGTGTACGGCATCAAAACCATGATGATTCCCATAGAATAACCTCTTCCACATCCCAAATACAACAGGGCTTGGCAATGAAAACAATGACTTCGAGAATAAAAAAGGCAGTTTATAAAATATCCTCATTACAATATTATGAAATGGGAATTTTACGGCACGGAATCTTTCTATCGTTACACCCTTATAGACCTCTTTATAACAATCTATACTGCGCTTATTTCTTTTCCACAAATGCTCCAGATCCCATGCATCTGTAGTAAAGACCGTTACCTTACAGCCATCTCTGACAAAACGTTCCGAAATCTCCTTCATATACATCTCTGCCCCTCCTATACCGGGATAATACCTCTGTACGATATTGAGTATATGGGGGGCTGTTTTTATCTCTGATGGGGGCGTCCCAACACCTGCTCTTTTTCTATAAATTTCGCTTATAGCCTTTAAGGTGTACCTATTCGTAAATAGCATAACAATACTCCTTGGAATATCATAAAAAAGAAAGGTCGGGATATATTTAAGATCTATGGCTCTGTTTTTTATAAGGGTGAGGAATCTATTCCTGAAAGAAAGATACTGTCTAAACTTAGGATCGAAATTTGTGCTGTTTCTTGAATGGTAACAAACGGCTGACGGAACGAATCTAGCCTGCCATCCACGTCTCAGGGCACGCCATGATATATCAAAATCTTCTCCCAGGAAAAAGAAATCCTCGTCAAAATATTCACCATTGTATTCTATGTCTTCCAGCATCTTTCTTTTATACAGGGCTGCGGCGGCGCACGGGCCGAATATCTCAGGTTCTTTATCGTACTGGCCCTTATCGATCTCTCCGCTCCCCCTATCAAAAAATCTATATAATCTCGACAACAAAAGTCCCGTAGAATCGATGGTCTTACCATCTCTCTTCAAAATCTTGGCGCCCAACAAACCTGTCTTATCATCAACATTCGAATCCATCATCTCTTTTAAAAAATCCTTATCAAGCACTATGTCAGTATTTACTGTGGCTATGTATTCACCCCTGGCCAGTCTTATACCCTGGTTGTTCGCGGCGCAGAAACCTCTATTTCCAGCATTGTGGATTATCTTGATCCGCGTATATGTCTTTAATATGGAAAACGTGTTATCCCCGGAGCCATTGTCAATAAATATCACTTCAAAATCTTTATAGGTCTGATGATAGATCGAATCAAGACATTCTTTAATGCTTTTCGCCGCATTATATCCTACTATCACAATAGATACCAGGGAGTTGCTCATTTTCATGGGATGATACAGCCTTTTTTATTTGCTCGTTCTTTTATCAGCCCATGCGTTCATACGATTCGGGCGTATACCCGCATTCCCGTCTTTTTATCCAGTAAGAATCTCCAGATTGACCTGGTTTATCATTCAGGATATCTTTTTTAAAAAGCCTTAAGAGAATCCCTGCCGGCGTAAATATCAGAAAAAAAACCAGCAGTAAACTTATAATATTAACGAGGCGCCCAAACCATAAGATAATATCATCTAAAAGCTCCTTAAAAGGCGTTAACACAAAAGGGCATAAAATAGACAGGATTAAAACCAAACCTCCCGTAAAACTAAACCAGATAAAATGGTCCTTCCCCCTATAAGATCGGAAGAGCGTCGTGTAGGGAAAGAGTGTAGATCTCGGTGGTCGCCGTATCATTAAAAAAAAAACAAGAACCCACCACACCCCCCCCCCCCTCCCCACCCCACACCCCCCAAGATACAAGCGCGTGAAATGAAACCGAGCTAAGTAACGATCTCA
>CAJVXD010000177.1 GCA_913009675.1 uncultured bacterium
TACGGCATTCTTATGCAGGAGGAGGACCTCCTTGCCATCTTTTTTTAATTCATAACCATCGGGCACATCTCCGTTCCGCGCCCTCTTGTTGAGCGCTTTGTCGTCCTCCACTATCTTAAATTCTAGCTGGGCAGTCCTCCCTATAAGTTCTATAGCCCTCTCCCTGTCTGTAACGCCGGGGAGCTCAACAACTATCTCATCCTTCCCCTGTCTTTGTATAAGAGGCTCACGCACACCAAATTGGTCGATCCTGTTGCGTATTACCTCCAATGCTCTATTAGGTGCATCCTCTCGTGCCGCCTCAGGTATCTTTGAGGTATCCACCTTTAGGACAAGATGCATCCCGCCCTGTAAATCAAGCCCGAGATTTATCTTGTCCTTTAACGGCAACATGCCTATTAAAGCGAATATTACAACGCCAAGGGCAACTAAAACCCTCCACTGTAGATTCTTCGTCATTTAACCCTCCGTATTTCGCATTCCGTGTTCTGCATACCTTTTTTCGGAACATGGTATACGGACGACAGGATACGAGTTTACCTGCTCTTTTTCAGATATGCTATCGCGCTTTTATTTATCTCAACCTTCACATTGTCATCTATTCTCAATGTCAGGGTATTATCCTTTAGGTTTGTTACGGTTCCGTGGATACCACCGTTTGTGACAACCTCATCATTCTTCTTTAATTCCGATATCATCTTCTGATGGTCTTTCTGTTTCCTCTGCTGCGGCCTTATAAGTATAAAATAAAATATTGCAAATATGAATATGATCGGCATCAAACTGGCTATCATATTTGGCTGCGCTGCATTTGGACTCATTGTATCCTCCTTTGTAAATGAGTACTTCACTTACGGAGTCCACAAGGACGACGTAAATGATAAGTACGAATTTGACCCCCACACCAATTGGGAGTCTGCATGGGATAATACCAATTGGTGTGGGGGTTTAACTCACACAGCGACTTATGTTCACTTCGTTCCATAAGTCGCGTACCCGTTAAAATACCTTATCTTAAAATTCTCTCTTTAAGCCCGAAAATCTGCCTTTTTTGATTGCCTCGCGAATCCTTTTTAATAAGTTTACATAAAAATATACGTTATGTAAAGAATTAAGTCTTAATCCAAGGATTTCCTGTGTATTGAATAAATGTCTTATATAGGAGCGCGAATAATTCTTGCATACTACGCAATCGCAACTCTCACTAAGAGGGCGTAAATCCTTAGAATATTTCCCGTTTCTAACAATAACCCTGCCTTCGTTGGTATATGCGGCTCCATTCCTGCCGTTTCTCGTAGGTACAACACAGTCAAACATATCCACGCCCATTTCAATAGCCTTAAAGAAATCCTGCGGCATGCCTATCCCCATGGCATAATGCGGTTTGTTCTCAGGAAGATACTTGACCGAGCTTTCCATCATCTCGTACATCAACTCCTTTGGTTCTCCGACGCTCAAGCCCCCTATAGCATACCCGTCAAATCCGATCTCGACAAGCTCTTCTGCAGACTTTTTCCGTAAGTCCGGATATGTACTGCCCTGCACAATGCCGAATAATAGGCTCGAGGTTTTTACCTTGAGCTGCTCGAAACTTTGCTTCGACCTCCTGGCCCAATCATTCGTAAGCTCGAGCGAACGCTCTGCCCTGTCTTTCGGGCAAGGGTAATGCAGGCATTCATCGAGCACCATCATAATATCGCTCCCCAGTTCATACTGCAATCTAATTATATCTTCAGGCGTCAGGAAATGCCTGGAACCATCAATATGCGAATTAAAACTAACCCCTTCGTCTTTTACCTTCATCAATGTAGCCAGGCTGAATATTTGAAATCCACCACTATCCGTAAGGATAGGCCTGTCCCAGGACATGAATCTATGCAAACCGCCTGCATCCTTGATAACATCCATGCCCGGCCTGAGGTAAAGATGATAGGTGTTGCCGAGTATAATCTGAACCCCGCAATACTTCAACTCTTCATTGGAAAGCGCCTTTACAGTAGCCTGTGTACCAACTGGCATAAACTCAGGCGTCTCAATAACACCATGCGGTGTCTCAAGCAATCCAACTCTGGCATTTGTATGCTTGTCTTTGTGGGTTATTCTAAACATATAAAAATTTTACTTTAATTTTTAAGTTAGCTATAAGCTGTAAGCTTTAAGCTATAAGAAAAAAAGTTTTTCTTACAGCTTACGGCTTATAGCTTAAAGCTGAATTATAATATCAACATCGCATCGCCATACGAATAAAATCTATATCTTTCCTTTATTGCTTCTTCATAGGTCTTTAATAATAACTCCCTCCCGCAAAAGGCACTCACAAGCATCAAAAGCGTTGTCCTCGGCATATGAAAATTTGTCAGAAGCGCATCTACAACCTTAAACCTATACGGTGGATGTATAAAGAGGTCCGTCCACCCACGATAAGCTGAAGGCTTAGAAAAAACCGTCTCTAATGCCCTGCATGTAGTTGTCCCAACAGCAATCACTCTATCCTCCTTACTTATCAATCTCTCAACAACCCTGCCATCTACCTCAAAATATTCCTTTTCCATCTTATGATTAGATATATCCTCGATCTTTACCGGCCTGAATGTGCCATACCCTACATGTAATGTAATGTATCTAAGGTCTATGCCCTTGTTAGAAAGCCGCGAGAGTATACCTTTTGTAAAATGCAGTCCAGCTGTAGGTGCAGCTACAGCGCCAATTTTCTCAGCATAAACTGTCTGATATCTTTCTCTGTCGGAACTAACTGATTTACGTTTTATATAAGGCGGCAAAGGCATCTTGCCGAATTTCTCTAATAGGCCTTCGAGATTGCCGTTGCACTTAAACCTCAGAAACCTCCTCCCGTTTTCTATCCTTGAGACCTCTGCCTTTAATTTTCCATCACCAAAAATTAACTTAGCTCCAACTTTACAGCCTCTTGCCGGCTTTAATAAAACTTCATATTCACGCCTTTCACCTCTCACCTCGCACCTTTCACCAGCATTTAGAATAAGGGCCTCGAGTTTGCCGCCTGTCTCTTTTTTCCCAATAAGCCTTGCCGGCAACACCTTTGTATCATTCA
>CAJVXD010000178.1 GCA_913009675.1 uncultured bacterium
GCATGAGAATCGCATAGGTAAGTGAGAGCTATGCGACGTGTTGCTCTTCCGATCTGAACTCTTTTCTTTTCTTTTTTTTTTTAATGATACGGCGACCACCGAGATCTACACTCTTTCCCTACACTACGCTCTTCCGATCTGGTTTTACAACCGCTGGCAGAGATTTTTCCAATAGATTATTAGATAAAGTCGGTCTCTACTATGCGCGCAACCATTATATCTGGGATATTGCTCGCTCTATACATCTGGGAAGCGCAGTCATTGAAATTGGATGTGGTGGCGGATCGCGGTTTCTTGCTAATCGTTACGACATGCTTGGAATCGAAATCTCTGCCACTTCAGTCCGACATGCAGCAAAGACATACCGTTCTGTTATTCAGTGTACAACTGTGCGGTTGCCGATAATGGATAATAGTGTTGATGCCATTGTATCAAGCTGTATGCTTGAGCACCTGGATGATAACTCTGTAAAGCTTGCTCTTGCAGAAATGTCACGGGTTTTAAAGCCCGGTGGAACAATGATCCACTTTTTTGATCTTATTGCTCGCGGCCCGTTCAACCGCTGGGCATCAAAAAAACCATGGTATGAAAATATCTTTGTTTCCTCCCGGGGGCACTTTGGCATGAGGACGCTTAAAGAGTGGAATCATCTCTTTGCCGAAGCAGGCTTTAACATCGAAAACAGCTGTCTGTCCTGCAAAAGCTGGCTGCAGGACTTATCGACCTGGGCGGCCCTGGATAATCCTCTTGTTTCAGGCATTCCGCGGAAGATAGGACAAACAGCAGCATCAGTACGCAAAAAAACAAGCCCTTTTTGTGATATTGCTGTGACTATCTTTAATGACTGTATTGATCGTTGGCTTCCCGACAATTATGCCTCCAAGGCAATCATGCGTATGAGTAACGCTAAGTGAAAATTCTGTATACTGGCCCTTGCAGACCCGGAAGTCTTACCGAAGCCAGGCGAAAGGCACTGATTGAACTTGGGCATAATGTCGTATGTCTGGATTCGGCGCCCTATCATGATATCAATAATTATCTTTTACGGAAGATCCAGATGCACCTTCTTATCGGCAATGGAGCACGACTGTATAACCAGGATCTAATCCATCTTGCTAAAGATACAAAACCTGACCTTATATATATAGATGTTGGTTTGCATTTATTGCCGCATACTGTATCAGAGCTGAAAAGTACCGAAGCGACGTTGGTCCACTATACTTCAGAATATTTTGGTTTTCGTAAATATTTGTACCGGCATTTTTTTAAGTCTGTCAGTCTTTATGACGTTCATATTATTACTAACCCTCTTGTCATTCCCACATTAGAGCGGAAAGGGGCAAAGAAAATTGTGAAGACACATTTTGGCTATGATCCGGAGATTCACCGCCCGGCGGAGCTTTCAGAACAGGAAAAGAATGAATATAATTCTGATGCCGTATTTGTAGGTCACTGGGAGCCTACTACGGAAAAACTGATATCGGCTCTAAGAAGTAGTGGGACAGATGTCAAAGTGTGGGGGCCGGGATGGAAGAAGGCAAAAACGTTAAAGGACCGCAGACAGATACAGCCTTTATATGGAGGAGAATATGTTAAGGCACTATCTGCATCGAAAATCTGCCTCGGGATATTGTCCTGTTGGAACCATAACAAGACTATGTCCAGAACGTTTGAGATTCCGGCTACCGGGAAGTTCTTGCTGGCAAACAGAACAGATGAGCACCTTTCATTATTTCGAGAAGGAGAGGAAGCAGACTTTTTCTCTTCAGAAGAAGAACTAATTGAAAAAGCCAGATACTATCTAAACAATAAAGAGAAGTGCGAGGCGATCGCCAGCGCCGGGTATGAGAGATGCATGTCTTCTGGTTATTCTCATAAGGACAGAATGAATACTGTATTAAACTCCATCTGATGAAAATATTACAGATCACAACAAGTTTCCCACCACTGATTGGCGGCATAGAAACATACTCGTACAATCTTGCAAAAGGCCTGATTGATAAAGGGTTGTTTTTAAAAGTATTGACATCAGTAGGAGAAGAAAGAACCTTGAATGATACGAATGACATTCATGTAGTACGCACTCCTTCATGGCTTAACATCAGATATATAAAGATAATTCCTCTGCTCCTGACGGCAATGTTTACATGCCTGATTGACAGGCCAGACTATGTTATTGCAATGACTTGGAGACATGAAGGCGTTGTAGCATACCTATTAAAAAAGTTGCTTAAAATAAAATATATAATCGTGTCTCATGGAACCGAAATTACATCTGTCTGTGATAAGTATGTCCATCGTGCTTTAATGACTAGCGTATTCGGCGGAGCCCAGAACATAATTGCCAATAGTAGTTTTACAAAAAAAACACTTGCAAATGCTTTAAAAATTGATCAGACTTGTATAGCAGTAATCAATCCCCCTCTCAGAATCCCGCATGTACTTACTACTATTGATACATCAGTGATAGACAGAAAGTACAACTTAACGGGGAAAAGAATCATATTAACTGTCTCACGTTTAGTAAAACGCAAAAACCATGCGTTGGTCATCAGGCTTATGGCTGATCTTAAGGACTTATATCCTGACCTGATATACGTGATAACCGGTGAGGGTGAGTATCAGCGGCAACTGAAAAACCTTGCCTATGAACTTAGTGTTGAGGAACAGATCATATTTGTCGGCTTTGTGTCTGCTGAAGAACTCGAAGGTCTTTATCAGCGATCAGAGATTTATGTCTCTCCATCAATTGATGACCAGGGAGATATTGAAGGATTCGGAATTTCCCTTGTCGAAGCAAATGCATATGGTAAACCTGTTATTGTTGGTAATAGTGGCGGTGTTGGGAATGCTGTAATCAACGGGGTAACCGGCTTTCTGGTAGATCCTGACAATAGTGCGGAGGTCAGAGATACACTAATTAAGTTGCTCGATAATGAAGACTTAAGACGTAAAGTAGGGCAGGCGGGTCGTCAGCGGGTATTTGAGAACTTCAGCATTAAAAGACAAGCGGAAAAATTTTGTAATTTTCTTCTGTCTGGTGAGGCATTGAGC
>CAJVXD010000179.1 GCA_913009675.1 uncultured bacterium
CGGTGATGTCGTATTATTCGCAGAACACACACCGAAATCTCGCGACCGTCAACGTGACGTCTATGTCTTCAATGGCACAACCTTTTTTTTCTTTTTTCTTGCGTCTTTTTTTTTTTTTTTTTTCAAGCAGAAGACGGCATACGAGATATATCAGTGTGACTGGAGTTCAGACGTGTGCTCTTCCGATCTGTTAACTGCCTCATACAAAAGCCTTACTCCCCACTGGCCATGCCCGCCAGGAGCAGTGAATTTATCGGTAAGGACTATCTCTTCTTTTGTTGAGGCTTCAAGGTCTATTATTGGTAAATCCGCCTGATAAAGCATTTCATTGTCTTTGTATAGTTTTACGCCTTTTTCTTCCATTACCTCTAAGTATGTCTTCTTCTTTTTGACTGTATCATCAATTCTGTCATTAAAATATATGCTGCTTAATAACTTTATATAGGAAGGCGCTGAATCTTTGTTAACCAAAGGCTGGAAATATACTCCGCCATAATTTTCCGCATCCCTGATTACTCTTAAAAGCTTTATTTCGGCTATAGAGAGGAATTCTTGTCTTTCTACAGCGTTGCCTTTTGAATCTTTTGCTTCTGCTTTTACTCTAAAGAATAGATCTGTTGCTTTTGCCCCTATTTTGTCTCTGCCTGTTATCTTCTTTAGATACCTTTCTCTTACAACACTTGTTCCTAACCCTCCATCCATAGGATTAAAGGTTACTACCGCTTCTTCTGCTTTTTCTTTGTTTGCTGCATCTTCAGCTATATCAGGATAATTAACCTGGCCTAACTGAACGTCTCTTTCTCTCTGAGTTAATAAGGCTGAAGGATAAAAGTTTTCACCTATTATAATCTGTTCACTCTTGCGCTCTTCTTCTGTCTTAGACTGTAGCTTGATAAACTTATCAAGAAGGCTTCTTGAGTGGATGAGGTCAAAGGCTTTGAGGTTGAGTCTGGAGATGAAGGAATCGAGAGAAGGAAAGATTCTTATGGAAGAAGAGGATATTCTTGATATCTTTTCCTTAATAATCCCTATCCATTTTTCCTCTGGAATTACCCCAATATTATTGTTCTTTAAGAATTCAAGGTGGAATTTAAGAAGGTTGCTCTTGGCAAGATATTCAATAGTATACCTGCGAACTTGGGATTCAGAGGATTGGAGATTTAAGAGATGATGCAATTCATGTCCTTGGAAGATAACTCGTAATTGCTCTGGCGGGCCTCTTAGGATATTGGGGTTTATATAAAGCAAGCCACTCTTTACTTCTGCCAGAGCTTCAAGAGATGGACTAAGCACTATATTCTCATCATTTAGAGTGATTTTCTTTTGGGCTAGAGAACCCTTCCCGCCAAAGCTATTGGTTATTATTTCAAGTTCACCCCTAGTTGGCGCTCGGTCTTTTTCTTGCGAAGTTAGGATTTTAGCTGGGTAAGCTGAACCACCAGTCAAAATAACTTTCCCCCTCAATACAGCATCTTCTAATTTCACTTCTCCATCTACTTTTAATAATGTAAGCTCCCTTACTACTGCCTTCTCCCCAAATGAGTCTATGCAATGCTGTAAATCTTTATAGCAATCGTCTAAATCAAAAGCTGGCAGATGCCCTGGATTTGTGTTTTCTAGTTTAAAGGTTGTTGGATTAACTCTAAAGTGATTAGTATGGGCGAATAGCCAAAAATCCCAAGCGAATTTAACAGGAGTAAAAAACCTATTTCTTTTTTCTGAATCTACATTTACTATGTAAAGTAGTTTCTCAAGTTTGTGTTTTCTTAAAAGAGCCAATACTCTTACATCGTCAGTCGTTTGGATAAAACCGTTTAGATTAAGTAGGGCTGAGCCCATGGCACCTTCTAATTGGATAAATTTCTTGCCATTTTGTTCTTTTTCATTTTCAATTAAGTCAGGGGTTACAATTTCTGCAAATTTTTCCGAACCAATTTTTTGCTCAAGCTCTCTTAAAAATGGGGCTAATACTGTATAGTTTATTAGTGCTATGTTAGTGTTAAAGTATTGTGCGCCGGGTTGGCCATATGTTGATTCATCATCACTTGGGAGACCTATGCCATGGAAGAGCTCTTCTTGACTGGCAGTTTTGGCTTGTGCTAATTCACACATTTGAGTTTTCTCTTTTCCATTAGACAGTATTTGAATACCGATTTGACCGCCTTTTTTATCTATAGTTGTTTTCGTAGTTGAAATCATTATTATGGGACGCCGGCGCGCGGCCATTTAACCTACAATAAACCGATCAGGAAAGTTATTTGGGCCATCTCCATTGTATATAGTTCTAATCAATATATGATCCTGAGGAAGCTTTATGGTTAAAACATCTTGTAAGGACATTGAACCAAGTTGCCCGTGGCCACCGGGTGCAGTGCGTTCTGTAGTTAACTCGCCTGTCGTGACGTTAATAGTCGGGAGAGAAGCCTGCTTGATCATGGCTTTTGCTAATCTTAAATTATCGGATAAAGTGATTATTTCTCTATAAGTACGTTTTTGTGAGGTTAGCCTTTGATCAACCCTATCTGGGAGATATATGGTTTCATCCAGGAATTGGTTTAAAGGACCTTCGCTTTCATCATTTACCAATTCCTGAATAGTAAATTCGTGGTAGCTATGTGCTGTTAATAAAGCTTGCAGATATTTAAGTTCGGTTATGCTTACTTTCTCAGTTACCTCTGTTTTATTGGCGGCTTCATCATAGCCCATCAAAGTTACGTCAAAATATAAATCTTGCCCTTTAGCGCCGATCTCTTTGTCGTTAGTTGGAGGCAGACCTTTTCTGCCTACCTCACCCCATATCTTTTGTAGATAAGTTACCCTCTGAGATCGGAAGAGCGTCGTGTAGGGAAAGAGTGTAGATCTCGGTGGTCGCCGTATCATTAAAAAAAAAAAACAAAAACCTACACATCATGACAGGTCTTATCTGTGCAGTAGAGTTTGAATATGAACCTCCTCCTCCCGTTCTTCACTCCCCGCTGTCTTTCCGCTCCTTCTTCTCTCCTCCCTACCATCCTC
>CAJVXD010000180.1 GCA_913009675.1 uncultured bacterium
TTTATTTTTTATATAATTAATACATGTATTTATATGTTTTTTTTTTTTTTTCAAGCAGAAGACGGCATACGAGATATATCAGTGTGACTGGAGTTCAGACGTGTGCTCTTCCGATCTTATAGGTATAATTACAAAATAGCCGAAAGAGGAACCTAATACAAACAAAATAAAAGACATTGGTCCAAATATCAATATATATTTTTTCTCTGTTTCTTTCAATCCCGCTGATACAAACTGCCATATCTGGTAAATGACAAAAGGAGAAGACAAAAATACTCCCCCTAAAAATGCTATTTTCATATTGACAATAAGAGCCTCTGTCGGTGCTATAAATACAAGTTTTCCTACGGGTTTCATTAAGATAGGAAGAAAAACACCGATGAAATTGTAAAGGAGACAAGAACAGATGATTATAAAAATAACAGATTTTATAATTCTACCCCTCAGCTCATCTAAATGTTCTGTCAAAGTAAGCTTTTTATCTTCTTTCAATTTTAACCTATTTTGTCTTATTCTCTTCTTTGGTGACCTCTTCTATATCGTCCTTTATTTCTTTTCCAGCCTTTCTGAATTCTTTTATCGCCTTTCCCAGGGCCTTTCCTATCTCTGGTAATTTTGAAGCCCCGAATAAAACCAAGACAATCAACAAAATTATTATGAGTTCTCCCATTCCAAATCTAAACATTTCTTTTCACCTCCAAACCGGTTCTTAATTATCAGCTAAAATATATTCTTTGGTCAATTTTGCCATCTCTCGATAAAAACTTAAAGTTGCCCCTTTTATTACTCTATCCGAGAATTCAGGAATCCATTTGCTCAGATGCTCATCAACAAATCTCTTCTTAAATTTTTGAAATCCAATTGCTCTTTTACGGTTCTTTTTCTTCCAGGCCTTTGCCTCCTCACCTGTTATCTTCTCCATAAATTCTAACTCTATACTTATATGGTCGAAATTGTCACGAAAGTCCGATCGGTATTGTAAACCAGAAGACTCAATAATATTCTTTATTTGAATGGCTGTGTTTGAAGATACACCTTCCTTTCCATCCCGATAAGCAGACTCATATGGATAAATATGTCTCCCTGGTCCAATAAAGAGCTGTGTATATTCTATAGCAAGTTCATCGACAAGTTTCTCCAAAGGTCTATTTTTAAAATTCTCTCCCATCTCAATATCCAGCTCTTTCAAAAGCCGTAAGAAGGCAGGAGCTCTAAAACTTCTGAGAAACTCTTGACTCGGCTCTTTACTATATATCCGTGACAATAGACCATAGATGCTACTATGCTCGTTGACTCGCATAACAAATTTACCATCTTTAATATTCAGAGGTCTTTATACCTTCGTAACCTTCACCACGGTATCCATAAAGCGCAATTGACCGGCAATGGGGTCAGGCGCATTCGGGATAATCCAGTTAGGATGCACCCCTGTTTCCTTCCACCATTTGCGACTACAGTCAGGAATACAGACATGGCCGGATGCTGCTCTTTTACCTGAAGCAAACTCACCGTATTGCCAGTGGCCTAAGTGATGAGAAATAGCGATAGCTTTAGGGTGAACTCCTTCTGTAACTCTGGCTTTGGTAACAATCTCCCCAATATCAGACTTGACCCTAATCCTATCCCCCTCTTTAATGCCTCTTTTCTGGGCTGTCCTCGGATTGAGCAAGGCTGGGTTGTCGTGATAGATCTCAGTCAACCACCTGCAGTTCTGGCTGCGGGAATGAATCTGGACACCGACTTTGTAGGTAGTAAGGATTAAATCATCCCTTTTCATCTTTTCGTGTTCTGGTATGGAGATGTAACTGGGAAGCGGACTGAATCCCTTATTTTTTAAGAGTTCGGAATAAATCTCAAACTTACCGGACTTATTAAGCTTATCCGGTTTAAACCCAGTATAGACCTTATTGCCTATTTTTTGTCCCACATAACCCTTGTATGCCTTCTTTGTAGCTGTGTATCCCTTCTTCTCAGCCCCTTCCTTAGTTTTGGCCTTAGACTTCTTCCAGTTCCAGTGGACACCAGTCTTCTCATCAAAGAGGATATTTTCTGCGGTGTAATCTTTTGGTTTCAACTCCTTGGCATAGGATTTGTATTTGGGCTTAGCCTTAGGGTCATGCCACACACCGTGTTTTTTCAGATACTCAAAGTCTACTCCAGTCTTCTCACATGACTTTTGAATAAAATCCTCTGCCGAGTCAAATCCCAGTTTGAGCCCCAGTCTCTTAGCTAGATCACAGACCACATCCTGAAACTGCCTTACTTCACCCGGAGTCTTTACTACCGGCTGGCGAATGTAGAACTCAGGAATCTGCTCATAAGAGACCATATCATCCCAGGACCATCTTTCGAGGTAAGTCACATCGGGCAGGATAAGGTCTGACAGGGCAGTTGATTCACTGTAGAATGGATTTATGGAGACGATATAAGGGATGAGCTTCTCATCCTTCATTATATCGATATTTTCCTGGACCTCACCATTGGCATAGACAGGCTCGTAGCAATAGAACATATAGATCTCAGGCCGTCCATTCCTGCCATCCTTAATCATCTTAAGTACACGATGATTTATATGGTGGGTGGGATATGCTGCATCACCTTTGAAGCCATCCACAATTTTAAGCTTCTTTTGATCTCCCTTGGTCTTTGGATATTTCCATTTCGGCCCCACTCCTTTACAGGTCCCTCCCTTAACATCGATATAGCCGAGAATGGCATCAAGCATCTTTATTGCCCGCTCAGTATCAACGCCATTATAGTGTGCCACTGCACCACGATAAGATACAATGGTACCAGGCTTAGAGATCGGAAGAGCACACGTCTGAACTCCAGTCACACTGATATATCTCGTATGCCGTCTTCTGCTTGAAAAAAAAAAAAAGACAAGAACAAAAAAAAAAAAAAAAAGAACGAAAGAGAACACGTCTGAACTAAAGGAAGACTAATAGTGCGAAGAAGCAGAAGTCATGAGGAAAAAAAAGCAAAGGTCATAATAGCAAGACCGG
>CAJVXD010000181.1 GCA_913009675.1 uncultured bacterium
AAATTTGAAAATTCTTTTTCTAGCCTCTCTCCGGCAGATATAATGCCTTTCTTATCTAATTCTGCGGGATCATTTATCGATCTCGACCTTAGAGGTTTAACCGCTTCTAAAAATTGTGACAATGTTTTGTTTACCTTTGCGGTATCTATATTTTTTGAAGCGGCTTCGGCAATTATTGCTTTAATATTTTTAACTGCCTTATCAAACTGTTTACTATACATATTAAATTCGTCTATACTGAAAAAAGTATCCAGCATATCCTCTTTGCTCTGTCGTATTCGCGATACCGGTTCCTTCAATGTAATGCTGGTTAAATCACCTTTCGAATTATTCTCTATCAACTGCAAAACCCCTGACGCTTGAGAAGTAATTATACCCTTTGTTGTATCCCTGGCGGCACGCTTATTCTCTTCAATCAAGTCATAATATGACTGGCTTATTATAGACCAATCAACACATTGGACCCTCAAGGTCTCTTCTACGTTATCCAGTATGGCCTCTTTGGAGGTATTAAAGCTCAATATCCCTAATATAATTACAGGGATAGCCACCAATAAAACACATATAATGATCAATTGCCACTTTATACTAATATTTCTCATTGTTGATATCGTTACTTCCGGGGTTTTTTCTCCAACCTTTTCTTTAATAAATCTATTTCATCCCTCAACTCTTTTATCCTTAATTCTCTATTTATAGTCGCCTCTTTAAATCTTTCCAGTTCGTGAATCTTCTCTGCCAGTTCATTTGTCCTCTCTTTAACTTTTTGCTCCAGGCCTTCGTTTAACTTTCTTATTACCTCCTCGGCCTTCTTACGATCAGAATTATCTATTACAGAAAAGATGACCCCTTCTCCCAGGTCATCTTTATTAAGTGCCTGTATCTTTACTATCGTAGGGACTCTATGCCCATCCTTATGGACATAGTTATATTCATAGGTTACGCGGCCTTTTCTGGCAATATCTTTGTAAATAATTTCCCTATTTACCCTTTCAAACTCTTCTGAGTTTGGATAGCAAAATACAATAGAAGGTTCTTTCAGCCATTTTTCGACAGGCCAGCCTAAGATATTGACTATTGACTTACTCACCCAGACAGCCTTATCCTTTCTAATCAGTAATATAGCTACCGGGGATCCTTCAAGGATAACAAGCAAAAGCCTTCTTGACTGTTCTATTTTTTCTTCCGTATCCTTCATCCCTGATTCCCATCTCCCGGTCAGATATAGCAATATACTCCCCGCAAGAACAGAAATAACAAACTCTATCATTAGTGTCGTCCATCTAATAGGCATAGATTCCCTGCCAAAAAATAAGTGCGGCACATCAACTATTTGAGAAACAAAGATCAAAAGGATAAAAATAATGAACAATGCCGCTATAATTATCTGGAATCTAAATTTAGAGTTACGTCTCATACTTATCTCCATCTTGTACGTCTTAGCGCAAGGGTGCTTGAAAAAATCTCTCTGATGCTTTTATCGCTATTTTCATGGACCGCCCTGAAATATGCAAGCCTGGCTATTTTAGTCTGCCGTTTAACTTCATCCGAAGACCCCTCTAAATGTATAACCCGTGCCGCCCATTCTGAAAGCTTGCTTTCCCAAAAAATATTATACACAACATTGCCTATCCAGATCCTGACCAAATACTCCACTATTTTTTCAAAAGACGGTTCCAGAATAACTTTTTCCTCTTCTAATCCATTATTCACAGGCTTAGGTTTTTCTGAAAATAGATTCCTGCACGGGAGTAAGTTAAACTCCTGGACCTTTTGCACGGCAAAAGAAATAAAGCGAGGATAAATAATAATAGTCCGGCTTACATATTTATCTAATACTTGTTTAATAATGAAATCCTTTAACCTCTCTATTTCTGCAAAATTTATATAGTCACTAAACCCCGGGAAAAATTTAAATTCTTTTATCCTCTCGCCTATGTATCTTTCTCCCTGTCTGCCAATAACCGTCAATATATCCTTTTCTTTATACTGCGAAAAAGCAGAATTCACAATTGAAACATTTAGTTTTCCCAGGAATCCCGTATCGGACGTTATAAGAATTATATTAGAAGGCAATGAGGTATCTTCATCTAAAAAACAATGCGAAAAATCCTTAATATCCACTATCTGAAAAAGTCTCTTAAGATACCCCTCAAATTCCTTAAACTTTTTCCTTTTCCTCTGAAGCCTGGCAAATTCAGAAGCAGCTACTCCCTTCAGGACGTTGACTATGTCTGCCATATCCCTGTTGAACCCTAACTCTTCGCGTAGATTTCTTAAGTTTGCCATTTTGTTTTAAAAAATTTCTCGAGGGCCTTATCCAGCATATCCTTTATCGCGGCAGTGAGCATCTTCTTAGAGTTTATTTCATCGATTAACTGTATCTCGTTCTCGACTAAAAATTTATATATGTCTCCTTTGAACCTCTTCATTGACTCTCTATTTAAAATCTCAGGATAGCCTTTATTAAATGCATAAAAAAGGACCGTCTCTTCTGCCATGGTAAGAGGAGAACTCCTATCCTGTATTAAAAGTTCGTCAAGCGCCATACCTCTTTTAAGCCGGCGCTCTACCTCCTCAGAGAGCTTGGCCTTTACTTTGGTTAAACTTACCAGTTCCCGATATTGAGCGTGCTCCCATTTCAATGTCCTGCTTACCTCTTTTACTGTATTATGCTGTACCTTGCTGCCTATCCTCGAGACAGAAAGCCCAAGGTCAACCGCCGGCCTAAATCCTTTATTAAATAAATCAGTATTCAAATAAAGTTGGCCATCGGTCATAGAAATAAGATTGGAAGGAATAAATCCTGTAACATCTCCCTGCAGGGTATCTATTATTGGCAAGAATGTCATTGAGATCGGAAGAGCACACGTCTGAACTCCAGTCACACTGATATATCTCGTATGCCGTCTTCTGCTTGAACAAAAAAAAATAACTTCCAATCAGTCTTCGACTTCACGCCCAAATACGAAAGACCAGCTATCTCCACAAAAT
>CAJVXD010000182.1 GCA_913009675.1 uncultured bacterium
AAGACTAGAGATGGGTATACGTAGTAAGAGATGCGATGGCTACTCAGGTTGGAAGGATAGTTCTGACGTTTGCTCTTCCGATCTCGAGCTTCTTTATTTTTTTTTTTTTTTCAAGCAGAAGACGGCATACGAGATATATCAGTGTGACTGGAGTTCAGACGTGTGCTCTTCCGATCTCCCTGAACCATTCAAGGCAACAGCAGTAATTATACCTCTCTTCAGGAGTTCTATTATTACCGGATTAAGCCCTGTCTTTATAACGTGTGAACCCATCATTGCTATGACAGGTTTTTTCTTCCTGTGCGCTGACACGATCGCATCTACGACGCACCTAAGGCTATTGCCTGAGAGTATATGAGGGAGAGAACCGTAGAAATCGGAGAAGCTGATACCTTTCGAGGGAGGGGCTGCAAAATCCTGGCGCCTGACCTTATTCTTCCTTCCGGAGATAGGATATGTCTTGAGTTTCGTTAAGTCTATTTTAAATCTATCCTTAGGCATACGTCATTCTAACATTATTGATTTTGCGTGTCAAGCTGCTCTATCTTCTGAAGCGTTATAGTAACAGTCCCGACGAATGGTATTCCCTTGGTCACCATTAAAAGGGGTATCCTTTTTTTGTCTGCCGAAAACCACATAGTAACCTTTGCCCTTCTTTCTATCTTACCCTGGAACCACGGCACAGGCTCTATCATAAAGGCCTCCCACTCCCCTACGCCCTTAATCCTCACAAATCCCTTCTTATGGACCTTTGCCTCCAAAAGATAGCTTTTTTCGTCGGCAACAACATTTGCGAATATAGACTTGCCTGCCTGGATATCCTTCAATCTGAAATAATAAAGGCAACTCAAAGGATCCTGTGCCTGCCTGGGTATGGCGTATTCTTTTTTACTATGATTCCGCCTGGAAAAATAAAATGCCTTGCCTTTTTCCTGGTCAAAATCCGTATATTCATCCGACCTATAGCCACCCTCCCTCTGCTTCTTATCAAACCTTAGAGGATAAAGTTTCTGGACGTCTATGTAAGTAGATATCCTGTCTTCAACCTTGTATAATTTAGAGATCATAGGGCTTGTTTTGGCTACAGCAAGGATATGATAGGCCTTTCGGCCGTTCACTTCGCTAATACCTTCGACAGAGAGACTAGCGTTGCCAACATAAATGCCGAGCCACTCCACCTTATAGGTAAATTTTTCTCCTAGTTGTAGTTTGTCTGCCGGGGCATTTATTTTGAAAACAGGACCCCTTGCTGTGATCTTATAGTTCGAGACCAGAGCGCATCCTGAAATCAGGAACACCAGTATAAGTATGGCTATGACCCTCTTCAAATCTATACCTCCGGCACCTTTAACTTAAAAACTTTATGGCCGCCTCCACTACCTCCTCAACCGTTACTGACTTTAGGCAGAGAAAACCCCTCTTGCAATTATGCGCAAGGCATTCTACGCAACCGACATCTTTATGTATCACTCTACTCTTTTCGCCAAGCGGTCCCCATCTCAGAGGGCTCAATCCCTTTTCGTTCCTTCCAAATATAGATATAACAGGCGTCCCGACGGCACAGGCTATATGGACAGGGCCTGAATCATTCGAAATGAATAAACGCGCCCTTCCCAATAATGCCGCCAGCCCCCCCAGCGAAGTCTTCCCGCACAGAGACAGGGCGTCAGCGTTCATCAGGGCCCTGACGTTATTTCCCAGTGCTGCCTGCTCAGGGCCTGAAACAAGAACGACGGAGAGATTAAACCTCCTGCTCAAGATATCTCCGACCTTTGCAAAGTTTTCAAGGGGCCACATCTTTGAGATACAGCTTGCCCCGGGGTGCATCACTATAAATCCCCGGCCGTCTCTCCATCCTTCTCCCCTGAGCAACCTATCCGCATCCTCCTTGTCTTCCTCCCTGAGTACCATCACAGGAGGCGACATCTCTGCCTTTACGCCAAGGACCCTCAAAAGGTCCAGTGAATACTCAGCCTCGTGTTTCTCGCCCAGACGTTTTGTATAAGCCATCCTTTTAGTTAGAAGGAAGTCCAGTTTGCCTCTTGCATACCCTACCCTTTCAGGGATACCCGCTAAAAAACAGATCAGATTGACCCTTGCCGTAGAATGCAGGATGAGCGCCAGATCAAACCTTCTCCTTCTCAACCATCCCGCAAAACCAAATGTCTTAGAAAGACCCTTGTGCCTCAGTCCTTTATCAAAGACAACGACCTCGTTAAGGAAAGGATTACCTGCTACTATCTCTCTGGTCCCGGGAGAAACCATCATAGCTATATAGGCATCCGGAAATGCCTTTCTTGCAGCCGTTATCGTGGGCGTAGAAAGGACAACATCGCCAATCCTATCTGTCCTTACTATGAGTATTCTTTTTATCTTTTTAATATCCATAAAAAAGCCGGGATCTGTCATAAAGCCGGGATCGAATCCCAGCTTTTTGGCAATGCTCTATTTAGGGCCTCCAGCACTTCATCAGGCCTGATTTGTTTCATGCATTCATGGTCAAAGGCGCATGCGGCCTTTCTGCATGGCGAACACCTTAGTTTTTTTCTAATAACGATATCGCCCTTGCCCAGGGGGCCATATTCTTCGGGATCCGTAGGGCCAAATAAAGCCACTGTCCTTATCCCCAAGTCAGAGGCTATATGCAGGCCGGCGCTGTCCCCTGTCAGAAAAACATGCATACGCTCTATCAGGGCAAAGAGTTGGTTTAGGCTTGTTTTACCTGTTAAATCAACAAGGCCTTCGTCTCTTAGATCGGAAGAGCACACGTCTGAACTCCAGTCACACTGATATATCTCGTATGCCGTCTTCTGCTTGAAAAAAAAAAAAAACAAAATTCTGTTTATCTTTGCCCCTCTTTATATTATACATCCTTATCCTCGCTCTACTATTTCTATCTCCCCCGCTCCTACACTTCTCTCCCACTTTTCCCTTCCCCCCCCCTCTACCAT
>CAJVXD010000183.1 GCA_913009675.1 uncultured bacterium
GATCTACACTCTTTCCCTACACGACGCTCTTCCGATCTAAGGCATCTTTGGATTACTCGAGAAATTTTTAGATAGGGAGATACGGCTTTTCCAGAGAAACAATGTAAGGTTGTGCATAATAGGCGACAGGGATAAGATCTGGCCCGGGTTGAGAAAGAAGATAGAACGCTTCGAGAGAGATACCGCAGGTAATAGTGCGCTTGTTTTGAATGTAATGCTTAATTATGGCGGCAGGCAGGAGATCATCAACGCCGTAAGGAGATTGTCTCAAAAGGTAAGAAAGGGTGTTATAAAGCCCTCCGAGATAGACGAGGAGATGTTTTCAGCTTATCTTTATACCGGGGATTGCCCTGACCCTGATCTCTTGATACGCACAAGCGGCGAGATGCGTATCTCAAATTTTCTTCTGTGGCAGATATCTTATAGCGAGATATATGTTACTGAAAAACTCTGGCCGGATTTTCACGAAAGGGATTTGAAAAAGGCGGTAGAGGAGTATAGTAAAAGAGAGAGAAAGTTTGGAAGGTAAATAATGGTGTAGCTCTTAGCTCATAGTTAATAGCTCATAGTAAAAATTTTCTTAAACATTCTTCAAAATCCTATGAGCCATGAGCTATTCATACAATACAATGTTTAAACGCACAATAACCTCAATAATTTTAATTTTAGTCATAATAGTTACGATTTTCGTACTGCCCATCTGGACATTTAGTGTCGTAGCTTCAATATTTATAGGCCTGGGGCTATATGAATTTTTCGGGTTGGACCCTAAAGGCGCATTCCCGCGCAGTTTTGTATATCTGGGGGTTTTCTCAGGTGTCTCGCTTCCGTACATTACCTATTTCTATAGACCGACGGGGGGGATCTGGGAGGCGTTATTTTTTATCATCGTATTGATAGGACTTTTTATCATACAGTTTGCGCGTAAAGAAAATCAAAATGCAGTGACATTGATTGCATTGACGCTTTTCGGCGTCTTCTATATCGGATGGTTTTTTACGTATCTGGTAAAGATACGCTTTTTAGAGGACGGGTATAAACTGGTGGCATATCTGTTATTGGTTACCAAGGCCGGAGATATCGGCGCCTATCTTGTGGGTTCAAGATTCGGCAGGCATAGACTTATCCCTAGGATCAGCCCTAATAAATCAGTGGAAGGCGCCGTGGGAGGGCTTTTGTTTAGCATAGCATTTGCCTTAATAAGCAGATATTTTTTAAGTTGGCTGTCTTTCGGCGCTATATTGATGAGTGGTATTTTGATTGGGGTGTTTGCCCAGCTTGGAGACCTGGCTGAGAGCCTAATAAAGCGTGATTATCAGGTAAAGGATTCAAGCCTTATTCTTCCTGGTATAGGAGGCATGCTGGACGTAATTGACAGTATACTTTTTACTGCGCCTATTTTTTACATATATTTAACCATTATACTACACTGAGGTTATACTTTTAACAAGGCCGTTGTAAACCATATCGTTGAGATTAGTGCCTCGGGGCGGGCTAAGATACTCATGCTTGAGGCTAAACCTTGAACGATAGCTGTTCAAGCTTTAAGCCCAGGGTAAATTATGAATAGGGCATGCACATGCAGAAGATAGCTGTTTTGGGTTCAACAGGTTCAATAGGGACAAGTGCCCTTGATGTTATCTCGAGATTTCCGGATAGATTCAAGGTCTCCAGTCTCTCCGCCAATTCTAACACAGGATTGTTGTCAAGGCAGATAAAAAGATTCAGGCCCAGGGCCGTTTCTGTGGTAGATAAAAGAAGAGCGAGGGAGTTTGCTAAGACACACAGAAGGCTAAGGGTTTACGAGGGGGCGGAAGGACTATGCAGCATGATACGGGAGGTAGAGGCAGATATGGTTGTGGTGGGGATAGTCGGCTCATCCGCACTTCTGCCTATCATGACAGCCATATCCAGGATAAGGAGGATTGCACTTGCAAATAAAGAAGCAGTTGTCATGGCAGGTGATATTATTATAAGAGAGGCGAGGAAGAAAAAAGTAAGTATACTGCCTATCGACAGCGAGCATAGCGCTATCTTTCAATGTATGGCATCAGGTGGTGGTTCAGGCGTAAAAAAAATTTACCTTACCGGTTCAGGCGGGCCTTTACTTAAGACCTCGAAAAAAGAGCTTCGGAAGGTTACTCCTCAAATGGCCCTCAACCATCCCAAGTGGAAGATGGGAAGGAAGATTTCCGTCGATTCGGCGACCATGATGAACAAGGGCCTGGAGGTAATAGAGGCACATCACCTTTTTGGGCTTGAGGTCAAAGGGATAGAGGTCTTGATCCATCCTGAGGCAGTGGTGCATTCAATGGTGGAGTTTGTAGACGGTTCCATATTGGCGCAGATGGGGCCTTGCGATATGAGGGTCCCTATCCAGTATGCCCTTACCTATCCAGGGAGAGATGTCTCTCCTGTGAAGCAATTTAACTTTTCAAAGATTAAGGCCCTGCATTTTTATTCTCCCGATTTATCTAAGTTTCCGTGCCTTGAGATGGCCTATGAGGCATGTCGCTGCGGCGGGACATACCCATGTGTTTTAAACGCATCAAATGAGATAGTAGTGAGAGAATTTTTAAAGGGCAGGATAAGGTTTACGGATATAGCGAAGGTTATCCAAAGGGTTTTGGGTCTGCATAGAGATTCGGGAAACCCCGGATTGGAAGAGATACTGGAAGCTGATAGATGGGGCCGCGAAAAGACAAAGGAGATTTTAAATGTTGTCCACAGTTAGTTTTATACTTGTTTTGAGCATCCTTGTTATTGTTCACGAATTTGGACATTTTATTGTTGCCAAGAGGATCGGGGTGCGTGTTGAGAAATTTTCTATTGGATTTGGCCCGGAGCTGTTAGGCTTTACCAGAGGTGAGACGCGCTATCTTATCTCTGCCATACCCCTCGGGGGATACATAAAGCTCTCAGGGGAGACGGAAGAGGATGGGATAA
>CAJVXD010000184.1 GCA_913009675.1 uncultured bacterium
ACACAATACCCTTTTTGATTCCGTCATTCTTACCTAAATCAACCACAATAAAACTGTAATCTCTGTTTACTACAAGCACCCGCCCCCTTAAAAGCCCTTTTGGCGAAGCTAGAGTCTCAGAGACAGCAGTGGTTTGCGTAGGTTTTACGACTATCTTGTCAAGTTTCACAGAGCTTTCTTTTAATTGGGACAGGTCCTTCTCCAGCCTTATCTTTTCGCTCTTTAGCTTTGTTATATTTCTTCTTGCCGTATCATAGTCAATCTGCAATTCTTCCAACTTTTTTGAAATGGCCAGTTTTTCCTTTTCTTCCTTATCTAGATTATCCTTGAGTTTTATTACCTCCTCTTTCCTGGAAGCCAGATTGAGAAGCAGGACCTTGGTTTTATCCTTTTCCTTCCCCATCTGTAGAGACAGTTTCTCCGCCTTCGTCTCTATCTCCTTAACCCTTCTCTCTGCTTCTTCTTTAGCCTTCTTGTTTACATCGATTTCCTTCTCCAGCCTTCTCTTGTCCTTAAGCGTTGCTGCCAATTTATCCTCAAGCAAGAGTCTCTTCATATACTCTCTTTCTTTCCCTATATAGGCAAAGACTGCCAAGACCGCTGAGGTCATACTCGCAACTATCAATAAAATCAATACAATCTTAAATATCTTGGACATGAAATTCTCCTTTTTGAAGAGTATAGCCCTAAAAAAAGAGATTGTCAAGACGGATTATCTAAAATCAAAGCGGTGTAACTGCAGAGTTTGCTCTGCCTTTCAGCGCCTCTGGCAAAGCAAGCCCCGTTAGAAATTTTTCTTCCTCCGGAGCTCTGGGACATTGTCTAAATTTTCTAACGGGGCAACTATATCTGCAAGGCTCTAACTCATTCGTTCTCGTAAGCCTGGAGTACTACCTCATTCAGCAATTCCTTGAACTCCTTTGTCAATGGATATGCAGTGTTGTGCCACTTGCCATCCTTGCCTTTTGTGCTGGGCATGCCTACAAAGAGTCCATCGTTGCTCGCTAATACCTTAAGTCCCTTTACGATAAAAGCGCCTGCAAACGCAACGTCGGCAAAGGCCTTAAGCTTTGAATCCCCATTGAGCCTGTGCATCCTCAGCACCTCGACCCCATTACTATCTTTCACCATAACCAATCACCTCCTCAAATGAGTACCTGAGTTCCGGCATACGGTTTATATGGCGGCCTCCTGTCGCCATAAACCATGCCCTCACTAATATTAGACACAGGTAGAGGTGTTTTTCTTTCACCATGTCAGAAATTTTTTTTCTTGATCCTGTTGGTGGGGGTTCGGGGGAAGTCGGAGGTCTCATCCTTCCGCATCCCCCTGAATATCATTATGGCTCGCTTTGCACCTTCGCCTTCCACTACCCATTTAAACCCTAATATTGCCGCACCGATAAGAAACTGTAAAAAGAATCTCTTAAAGACAAAAGAAAGTGTAAATAAAAGTAATGCCCCATAAAACCATTTTAATCCGGGCCTGACCTTTCTATCTTTCAGCCCCAGTCTTTTTCTTACCTTCTGCTTAACTATTGCCTGGCATTTTCGCGGCCTGCACTGTGCCTCATAAGCAACTAAAAGAACATCAAGGCAATGGTTGCATCCGGCGATATGTCCTTCGAGCATGGCCCGTTCGGCTGCTGGAAGAATTTCATCTAAGTATGAAGAAAGTACCTTTTCATTTGGGCAATCCATGTCTCTCCCCTCCCTTCTCCTCACCTATCTCTATAAATAAGACACATCCTGGCCTCATTTTCTTTCAAATTCTTTCAAAAATCTTTCAACTCTTCCCTGATTATCCTCTTTTTCCTCGCTATAATCGTAGATACAGTATTTATAGGTATATTCATAAACCCTGCTATCTCTCTATGCGTCTTTCCGTAAATTATACTCAATTTCAATACGATCTTATCCCTTACATCAAAATCCTCTACAATGCTCTCTATCCTTTCTATCATATCTTCATTAAGTTGTGCCCCTCTATCTACCTTTATATTGTCAGATTTGTAAGATTCTTCGTAAGATAAAAGTCTTTCCCTCTTCTTCCTTATGTAATTCAATGCCCTTGTCTGCGCCATTATGCTCAACCATGTCCCTATCTTTTCCCTCTCACGCACCTTTTCTAATAGGCTCTTCTCCCATATCTCCATAAAAACAACCTGCACAATATCCTCTATGTCCTGGTACCTAAAAGGGAAACTGCTCCTTTTGAGTCTTTCTCGCGCAGAATAATACAAAAGGCCCGAGAATCGCTCTATGAACTCTCCCCAGGCCTTTTCTTCATGCCGTATACAGCGCTCAATCAGGTCATTAAACATACCCAGATACTACCATATTATAGCTATTCTCTCCATAGCCCCTCAGTCACTATAACCTGACTGAAGAAAGCCAAGACCCAAGGGGCTGATTTCTTTCAAAAAAAATAAAAAAAAGCCAGCGCTCCGTGGTTGTAACGCTGGCTTCATAAACCTTAACTTCACACTTTTGCGTGTGTCACGAAAGTGTGAAGTTGTTTTTATTTTGCAGGGGCGGGTATCGGGGCTGCCTTTGGAACAGGGCCCACTTCCCTTATTTCCTTCTTATCCCTATTCAAATCATACATCTTACTGGGGTCCATCTTGAAGCCGAATTTTTTTTGCATCTCTTTGTCTATCTGAGTAAGGTTATTCTGCTCCATGGCAAAATATGCCTGCAGGACGCCCATCCTGCCAAAGGTAGCCTGTTTGGAAACATAGAGCTTCTCAAACTCACCCAGTTCCTTGTCGTTCTTAAACTTGCATATCAACTTGGATGCTGTGGCCTTTGTTTAGATCGGAAGAGCGTCGTGTAGGGAAAGAGTGTAGATCTCGGTGGTCGCCGTATCATTAAAAAAAAAAACAAGATATCAATCTTGATTC
>CAJVXD010000185.1 GCA_913009675.1 uncultured bacterium
AATAAATCTTAACTTCATGTGGTATTTTTTTAGTAAATTTTCCACCCGTATGTTTTAATCCACTAAACCCTAAATCTTCTAACACTTGTTGAATTTCTGAAAATTCATCTTGAATATCTTCGGCTGATGCAGCGGCATGTCGCATTGTATCATAAACTTCTCTTAGAGTTTTTGGGTTTTCATCTAATGCATCTTCTAATATTTCAAGATATTTTGATTTTTCAGTTAATTTATTCGTCAATTCTTTTGTCAAGGGTTTTTCTATATCAAAAAGATTAACATCACCTTTCTCCTTCACCTCAAATATATGAGGATCTTGTAACGCTCCAACCCTTAGTGCATATCCTTTTGCAATGTCTAATGCGTCCGTTGTATAAAATCCTTGTCCATAAATATTTTGAACTGAAAAATGATCTGATTGTAAATCATTTATTTTTGTTGGCGTTCCATGATAGATATTTCCCTTTCCTCTCGTTTCAGGAAATTCTGCTTTTTTAAAATCCTTTATAATTATTTCGCGATCTTCTACAAACTTATTTACTCCTTTTTCATTTATAGCTATAATATCTTCAGGATATTTTATGATTCCTCTGTTAAAGTCACGTTCAAAAGATTGCGCTTCGTTATCATCTATTGTAAAGAAAGATCCTCCTTTAATTTTTCTAAATATTTCATTTGCCCTTTCCATGCTCATGGTTTCTTTCTTAGAAACTTTTGGCTTTTCAAGAGTGGATTTTTCTGGAGAGGGAGCTACGCCCTCTTTGGCAAATGGTCTAAGATCAATTACTGGTTGCTCTCCAATTCCTTCAGTTTTGGCCACATCTTTAACTGGAACTAAACCCTCTACCTGAGCTTCTTCAGTAAAAGGTTTCAAATCGATGATAGGTTTAGCCGGAACCGCTGCCTCTGCTGCCTTGGCTTCTCCGACTGCAAACTCCTCAGGCAGTGCATCGGTCTTAGCAACCGTCTGTTTGGCACTGTTAATCGCCTCTTCCCAAGCTTCCGCTACACCTTCGGGATTGAGTTCGGCAAGAGCATTAATCGTTCCTTCTGTAGGCTTAAACCCAAATTTTCTCTTGATGTTATCCAGTGCTGTCTCTGCCAAAAACTTAGCAACTGTAGGTTTGCTTTCACCTGTGGTTTCTGAAATGAAATTTATGGCTTTCCTAGTATTGAGAACTGTAGAAACTGCCTCGCTTCCTAATTCTAATGCGCCAAAAAGTGCTCCCTGTATGCCTACCTCTTTAAGATCTACTTCTCCTTTTTCAAAATATTGATTTGTTGCGCTGCGCGTAGCTCCAAATCCTGATATTCCCAGTACTTTTTGTAGAAAACCAAGTGGTTTGAAGAGTTTATTAAGCAGGCCTAATCCTGAAGTTAAAGCAACAGCCTTTCCGGTCTCGCGCCCAACCTTACCTCCTGGTGTTTTAGGAGGTAATACTTTTACACCACCACCCGTTACTTCCTGAAGTTGTCCCGCCAAAAACTGAGGAACAAGTTCCGCAGGAGGCGCTATCTGAGCTTGAATTGCGAGAGTCTTACCAAAACGTTCAAACAGTGAAGGTTTTGCTTCTGGCTCTCCCTCTGGTTCTGGGATTTCTGTGGGTTCTAAAGACTCCTCTGGTTCTGATAGGAAGGGACGAAGATCAATGACGTTCTCAACCGCTGGTTCCTCTGATTCCTTCTCTAGAAATGGCCTGAGATCAATGGTCATAGTTCTACTTTATATCCTAGCGATTGAAACAGTTTTTCAGCCTGTTTTACCTTTTCATTCCTGCTTGGTCCTTCCATACTATCAATAGCGCTCTCCACTTGTTCCTGTGTAAGAGTGGGTAATTCTCCAGGTGTTGCTTGAGCTTCCTTCTCTGCTGTCTTCGCCCCTTCTCCCGTAACTTGCTTGAGAATATCCTGGCGTGATTTGGCCGGATAATTTTGTTCTCTAAGTTTATTTTCTATTATATTGGGCGTACTTATATTGTTTTCTTTAAATGCTTTAACTGCTTCACCAACTCCCTTTTTGGGTTTATATTTTGGTATCTTTAGTTCGTTAATTAATTCTCGTTCAGCTCTATAATTCTTAACCACTTGATTTATCGCTTGAACAGGTTGAGTCCCTTCCGATATCAAATCAGCCGTCTTTGCACTCAAAAAAGGAATATCTACCGGTTGGACTACTCTATTTTCTGAAAGTTTTACTAACTCACTAGTAATAGCATTTTCAACCTTTCTTCCTTGCTCTTTTTCTCTTAAATCTACAGAAAGTTCTTGAAACTTAGATAGTCCCGCTTCACCTTTGAATTTCTTATTAATAAACGCTGATGCAACACTATCAGGCAATTGAGCAAGTTCTTCCGGTAACTCTAAACCCTTAAAAGCTTGCGCCCTCTGTCCCTGAAGTATTTTATTTTTCTGATTCTGAAGAAGTCCGAGAGCTGGCTTCTGATTCTCTGGCGTAACCCTAGATATAATCTGCGACATAGCATTATCAATATCTGCTTCATTGCCACTAGACGAGACCTGACTTAGTATATCGTCAATTCTTACACTTTGTCTGAAGGGTTGTAATGCTTTAGCAAAATTGGCCCCTCCTGTTCTTGCTATTTCAAATGGGGATGGTGTTGTCATTATGTACCTCTCCCTGTGAATCCTGCTCTTGCTGTTCCTGTACCTGCTCCGGATACTAAACTTCCTGCTGTTCCCGCTAAGCCAAGATCGGAAGAGCACACGTCTGAACTCCAGTCACACTGATATATCTCGTATGCCGTCTTCTGCTTGAAAAAAAAAACATATAAGAGAGATATCATATTAGGATAACCTCCTAGTCCCCCTAGCCTTGCAAGCGTAGGGAGAGCATCTACACGTCCTCATGTGTAGTAGCAACCTCGGAAGCACTAGAT
>CAJVXD010000186.1 GCA_913009675.1 uncultured bacterium
GACACAGAGCAGTGAAGAGCGAGGACTATCTGCAAGCAATGTGAGAGGTGTGTTATTTCAAATTCTTTAGATTTTATTTTTTTTTTTAATGATACGGCGACCACCGAGATCTACACTCTTTCCCTACACGACGCTCTTCCGATCTATCTCATCTATAAAGAAAGATGCGTCTAAATTCGAAAAGCAAAATTCTATCCCTGACCTTACTTTCTTCTCTCCTCTTATTTTCTTATCTTGGGAGGATGGCTCTTATAGATCCTGATGAGGGACGTTATTCAGAGGGTTCGCGTGAAATGCTGGTTTTAAAAGATTATGTGATCCCGCATTTGAATTTTAAACCCAGGATTAATAAGCCGGGCCTCTTTTACTGGTTGACTGTAATTTCCTATAAGGCCTTTGGTATCAATGAATTTTCGGCGCGCTTCCCCTCCGCACTCTTCGGGTTGATACTAATCCTCGGGACATACCTATGGACGCATAAAGAGATTGGAGAAAGAAAGGCCTATCTAAGTTCCCTCATCCTTCTGGGAACTCCTGCTATTTTTATTGCCTCCAGGATAGCAATAACTGACATAGTATTTACAAGTTTTGTCATCTTTTCTCTGTTTTCATTCTGGTCTTCTCATAAAAATAAAAGGCTTGCAATCCTTGGTTATTTTTTCCTGGGATTATCCCTGGCTACCAAAGGGCCGGCAGGGTTTGTGATAGTAATCTTAACCTTAGTGGTATTCTCTCTATGGAAAAGAGATAAGATTTATATATTAAGGGCCTTGAATCCCTGGGGTATCCTGATCTTCCTGATAGTAGGGGGATTATGGTATCTTGCCCTTTTGAATAAAATTGGCTGGCTTGAATTTAAACACTTTGTATTCCAGGAAACCTGGGGGAGATTGGGAGAGGGTTTCGTCCATAGAAAATCTCTTTATTATTACCTGCCGTTGGTTATAGGGGGATTCCTGCCCTGGTCTATATTTCTATTAGGGTTTAGAAAACTCGATTTAAAAGATAATCTTATTAAATTTCTGGTTACATTTACCCTCGTCACTCTTTTCTTCTTTTCTATCTGTAAAACAAAACTGCCTACTTACATCCTCCCGATCTTCCCGGCACTTGCAGTTATTGATGCCAATATCATGGATAGATACTGGGGAACAAGACGTAAGGAGATATTGTTTTTTCTATTATTTATGGCGCTGGGTGCGATCCTGATACCTCTATCCTTCCCCTCCAGATTATTAAAACTGGTGGATATCACAGCCTTGTATAAACTCTCTGCCTTCATCTTATTAATCAGCCTGCCCTTTATTTTTCTGATCAGGTTCAGACTGAAACGTCAGTTTATCTATCTCTTTTCTGTATTCTTTTCGATCTATTTTTACCTTATTCTTAATTTCGCGGGACCATTTTCAGTTTACAGGTCTACTAAAAAACTCTTTGCGGGACACGAGATAGATGCTGACGTGATATATGCCTTAAGGTTTTTCAAGCCAAGCCTGGTCTTTTATTCTAAAAAGAAAATACACGAAATCGATAACCTCTCTGAATTCAAACAGGGTTATCTGATTATCAAAAAAAAGGACATTGAGGATGTCCGAAAGAGATTGACCAAACCCTTTCAGATAATCTCTGAAACGGACAAGTATCTTTTAATCAAGACCGGAGAGATTTAAAGATGCCTATCCTTACGTAAAGCTAAATTATGCATAAAAATACCGCCATTATCTTATTTCTGATCATCTTTTCATCCTTAATCTATTCGTATCAAATGGGTAATATCGGCCTCACAGACCCCGATGAGACATTCTATGCCCAGACGGCAAAAGAGATGATAGCAAGCCATAATTCCTCTACTCCCCTGCTTTTTAATCACCCGCAATTTGAAAAACCGGTATTCTTTTATTGGTTGCTTATTGCTGCCTTTAAGTTATTCGGCACTACGGCATGGGCAGCCAGGTTATGGCCGGCATTATTTGGGATCCTGGGAGTCGTCATCACATTTCTAATGGGTAAGACAATGTTCAGTCGCAGGGTAGGACTCTATGCAGCATCTATATTGGCTACGAGTTTTCTTTATCTTGGGCTTTCCCGGGCGACACTCACAGATATCGTATTAACAGTATCCATCCTTTTAAGCATGTTTTTCTTCTATCTGGGGGAGGGTAAAACTCATAGAAATATCTATTATACCCTTTCATATGGGTTCGCTGGATTGGCGGTCCTGACAAAGGGGCCGATAGGAATCATAATGCCCCTTTGCGTAATCTCTCTTTTCTTCATCATCCAGAAAGAACGGACTTCATTAAAAAAATTCCTCTTTTGCTGGCAGGGCTGGCTACTATTTCTTATAGTCGCCTTGCCATGGTACGCCTTTGTATCCTTAAAGTTTGGCAAGGGTTTTCTATATGGTTTTTTTATCCATGAGAATCTCCGGCGTTTCTTTATTGCTGAGCATCATTCCTTTAACCGCTGGTACTTTTACCCCGCGGTTATCCTCTTAGGGGTCTTCCCCTGGAGTGCCTTATTGCCATTTATGTTTTCTAAAACAAAACACTCCATATCTAGAGCGAGGGTCTTTTTAAATATTTGGTTCTGGTTTACGTTATTATTCTTTACGCTGGCCCAGTCCAAACTGGCAAGCTACATACTACCTCTATTCCCTGCCCTGTCTCTCCTGCTTGCCAATACTATAGTAAATCTGGCATCTAAGCCCACTGTTAATAAGAGACGCATGCTGCTTAGTTTTTTAGCTTCAATGGTTATAACATTGTTTTTCGTGGGGGCATTTATTTATTCAATGATATGGATCAGGCAAAATTTTCCAGACCTCTTTCTGATCTCTCTGACTATTGAATCTATCCTCGCTATAGCTATATGCAGTTTGCCGCTTTTAGT
>CAJVXD010000187.1 GCA_913009675.1 uncultured bacterium
GCAAGCGTAAGATCAGAATAAGCAAACTTTACACTTAAAGCCTGGCTTCAAGCGTAAAGTTGTTTAACGGTTTAGCCCGTGGAAGCGCTTTGTCGTTGCGAAGCCCTAAGAGGGCGAGGCAATCTAAAGGTTTAAATATGTCCCAATTACGACGAGACCCCGTAACAGGACGATGGATAATCGTTAATATATCTGACCCAAAGAAACCAGGGGATTTTGATCTCGAACCCCAGGTTAAAAAACTCTCCTCGTGCCCATTCTGCAGCGGGAACGAAGGGGAGACCCCTCCCGAGATTGATGCGGTGCGGGCCGCAGATACCAGGCCTGATACACCAGGCTGGTCTGTCAGGGTAATCCCGAATAAGTTCCCTGCCTTGACAACGGAAGGTAATTTAGACAAGCGTGGCATAGGATTGTATGACATGTCTAACGGGGTCGGCCAGCATGAGGTCATTGTAGAAACCCCTGAACACAATAGAGATATGGCTGATTTGACCCGTGAAGAGTTAAATAACGTTATCTTGAAATATCGTTCAAGGAGCCTGGAGCTGGAGAAGGACGAAAGATTCAGGTATGTCTTGATCTTTAAGAATCATGGCGCCTCTGCAGGCGCGTCTTTAGAACATAGCCATAGCCAGCTCGTTGCCCTGCCGATTGTGCCAAAGAGGGTGAAGGAGGAATTAAAGGGTGCCTCTAACTATTTTGAGTATCGCGAGAGGTGTGTCTTTTGCGATATGATTGCCCAGGAACTGGAGGATGGACGGCGTGTGGTTTCTGAGAATGAAGAGTTTGTTGCATTTTGCCCCTTTGTGCCTCGTTTTGCATTCGAGACATGGATATTGCCAAAGGCCCACGAACAGAATTTTAAATCAATAGATGATAAAAAGGCCGGCTCCATGGCGGCCATACTGAAGGATACACTAATGAGGATCAAAAAGGTCTTGAGGGATCCGCCGTATAATTTTATAATACATACTGCCCCTCTCAGGGATGGGGGCAGTGATGACTATCACTGGCATCTTGAGTTGATGCCGAAGTTGGCAAACGTAGCCGGTTTTGAATGGGGATCGGGGTTTTATATAAACCCGACATCACCGGAATTCGCAGCAAAATGTTTAAGGGAGGAGGATTGACATGGCAATAAAGGTTGGTATCAACGGTTTTGGAAGGATAGGGAGGAATGTCTTCAGGGCCGCAATTGAAGACAGGGATATCGATTTTGTGGCGATAAACGATCTGCCTGTGCCGACAGCTACCCTGGCGCATCTTTTGAAATACGATTCGATACTCGGGGAGCTAAAGGTAAACATAGAAGGTAAGGAAGGCCAGTTGGTCGTAAACGGAAAAGAGATAAAGATATTAAACCACAAGGATCCTGCGGAGATCCCGTGGAACGACCTGGGTGTTCAGATAGTTGTGGAGTCCACAGGGGTATTCAGGGATAAGGAAAAGGCGATGAGGCATATCCATGCAGGCGCAAAAAAGGTAATCATAACGGCTCCTGCGAAGAACGAGGATATTACCATCGTGCTTGGCGTCAATGAAAATATGTACAATGCCTCAAGGCACCATGTCATCTCAAACGCCTCATGCACAACGAATTGTCTTGCGCTCGTGGCAAAGGTCCTGATAGATAATTTCGGGATCAAGAGGGGTTTGATGACAACCATACACTCATATACGAACGACCAGAAACTCCTGGACCTCGTGCATAAGGATTTAAGGAGGGCGAGGGCAGCGGCAGTTTCCATGATACCCACGACGACAGGCGCGGCAAAGGCAGTGAGCCTGGTCCTGCCTCAGTTAAAAGGTAAGCTCGACGGTCTTGCGATACGGGTGCCTACCCCGAATGTTTCTCTTGTGGACCTGGTGTGTGAAGTAGAAAAGGATACCTCCAAAGAAGAGGTAAACCGGGCTATGAGGGAGGCGGCAGAAGGAAGGCTGAGCAGGGTCTTGGAGTATTGTGACAAACCGCTGGTTTCCAAGGATTTCAATGGACACTCAAAGTCTTCCATAGTTGATGCGGACCTTACCCATGTAATAGACAAGAGACTTGTGAAGGTCTTGAGCTGGTATGACAATGAGTGGGGCTACTCTTCAAGGGTCGTGGACCTTATCGAGTATATCGCCAGTAAAGGTCTGTAAAAAAGCGCGGGACCTATGCGGAACGTGCAGTATGTTCCGCCTGGGTTCCGCGATCTTTCTATGCATATCTTATTTATTTCCTCAGAGGTTTTCCCCTTTGCCAAAACAGGAGGTCTGGCTGACGTCATAGGGGCTCTTCCGGAGGCGCTTGCTAAAAGAGGCCATAGCTGCAGCGTAATCATGCCTCTCTATAGATGCGTAAAGGAGAATGGCTTTAAGCCCGAATTACTCAAGCAAGAAAGAGATTTTAATCTCCGCCTTTTAAGCCGCGGCAATATCAATGTATATTTCGTAGAAAAAGACGAGTATTACGACAGGGATCAGCTATACGGGACCCCTCAGGGTGATTATCCTGATAATGCCTTGCGCTTTGGATTTTTTGCAAAGGCCGTAACGGCCTCTATCCCGCACATGGGCAGGCTGGACATAGTGCATTGCAATGATTGGCAGTCAGCCCTCATCCCGCTCTACATCAGGTTGTTTCATAGACAGGAACCGGCATTCAGCCCCCTGAAGATTATCTTTACCATACACAATATGGCCTATCAGGGCCTTTTTGGAAAAGACGTTATGAAACCCCTGGGTCTTCCGGAGAGATTGTTTTCTATGCGTGGTCTTGAGTTCTACGGCAGGCTTAATTTTATGAAGGCAGCCATCATCTATTCGGACGCTATCACCACAGTGAGCGAAGGTTATAGCCGCGAGATATTGACTGG
>CAJVXD010000188.1 GCA_913009675.1 uncultured bacterium
AGAAGACCCTGGTTCTTTTCTTCTAATCGAGACACGGTTTGATGTTTTAACCTGCTCTTTTGGGTTTTGTTTCCTAACTCGCTGGTGGTTTTTGTTATCAGGTTATTGATTTTCTTTATGTTCTTACTGGCTTTATCGTACTGGGGATTCTTTATAAGGGGGGCCGATTCAATCTCTCTTGTATCGTATCCGGGGTGGTAGTCGATGTGGTACTCTTTCTTCATAAGTTTGAAAAAGTTTTCCTGTCCCCAGCGATTTATCATAAGGAAGGCAATCTCTTTTTTGTCTCGGGTATCATTAGTAAGAATTGCTATTCTTTTCTTTGAGCCAGGGATAAGGAGAATAATAGTCCTGATAAGGCCATATTCGTCCAGAGGGATTTCTGTCTCGGCGAGTTTTATCTTAACCTTTTTGGTTTTTAGACGGATGAGGGAAAGTTTAAAGAGATTTTCATCTATGTCTCGAATCCTTTTACCTATAGAGAACGAGCCTTCTTCGGCCCAAGTGATAAAGATGACATTGGAATACTCATCCCTTAATTTGATAAAAAATTCCTGACTGAAACCGCCTCTATCAAAAATGAGGGTCAGGATTTTATCAGTGATCTTTCTCATTAAAGGTATCATCTCATAAATGGCATGAATTAAATCTATCGTAGGAGGACGGATAATAAAGAACAGAGGGTTTTGCTCTCTATCATTAGCAAAGTACTGAGTGTTGCCCTTGACAGCAATTCTTCTTACGCTATACCATGACTTTAATGTGGGTTCAAGCCCGAAATAAGGAAGATAATGCCCGTCAATATAGAGGACGCCCAGAGACGCTAAGCGATGTTCAATAAATTTTTGACACAGCTGAAGTATAAGGTCTTCACTTTTTCCCTTAGAACTAAAATCGGAAAGAGATTCTCTCAGACTTCTTACTGAAGGAAGACAATTTCTTCCGATCAAGGGACCAAACTCATCTATACGGGCAGTCTTAAGGGATTCAATAGATGGAAAACTCAGAAAGACCATATAGAAGAAAGTGAGCCAGACCTGTTGAGAAGAGATATATTTATTATCCCGTTTGCCATAGATAGCAAGATATGGATCAAGGAGACCAAACCGGGAAATTAAAGGGCTGTAGATCAAAGAAGCACCATACAAAGAAAAGAATCCTTTCTTTAACCCTTTGAGGTAAAGTTTATCTGTCCTGGTGTAGATTTCCGGGGGTTCCTTCGGTCCTACAGGCTCTGCTATGGCAGTAGCAAAAGGGGGAAAGTAAAGTTCAAGTTGGCAGTCAGTTACAATGCCCTTAAATGGTTCCGCAAGGGGTTTTTCGCCTTTTACTTTAAAGCCACACTGTTCTAAAACCCGGCCTACAGACCGGTGGTCGATTGATAGGGAAAGTTCACGGCTTACATATTTGGCAATCTCATTTTCACTGGCGTCAGAATGCCTGAAGTAATAAGCGAGAATTCTTCTGATGACTTGAGGGGTAATCTTTCTTGGTTCTTTTAAATCAGGTTTTTCGTAGAGTAGCCCCTGTAATCCCTGACGAAGAAGTCGGTTTTTGTAGTTCTTAATTGTATTTATGTGGGTGTTAAAACAAGAAGCTAATATTTTCTGTGAAGTGATACGGTTTCGACTGAGTTGAGCAATGAGATATCGCTCTGATCCTTCATCAGATACGTCGTAAGTGAATACAGGATAGTTAGCCACAGTTAACACCTTAAGATTGTCTCGTTTAATTAATCTTATGTCGGGGTTGATAGCAATGGTTGCTTTATTTTGTTCCCCTGGTTTATCAAATAATGTTGGCTGATTCATAATCCCGCCCTCCTTGTAGTGGTTGTGAGGCTATTTTAACACGACAAAGAGGAAGGGACAAGGGGTTATGCCCAGCTTTAAATCAGCAATAACCTGTTGTCGTTATTATAGTTCGGGGGTTTGCCCCGAAATGCCCGAATCCAAATTTCCTGATGTCTGAGTATAGTAAAGTCTAGAACATTTCCCCGCTTAGGTATTTGTTTTTCTTTGACTTGACTATTTCCGTTAACGGCAGGTTACTGGCTACTGGTTATACCCTTCCGGGCACAGGCGGGTTACTGGTTACTGTTTTTTCATCCCCTTTATTAAGTCCGCTAAATTCCCGGTCTAAGTTTGGATGAAAAGGAAGAATAGTAAAGATGAAAGTCGGAGCTGAGATAATTGTTAAAGGGGTAGTCCAGGGAGTAGGGTTCCGTCCCTTTATTCACCGGCTGGCGGTGGCTCATAATTTAGCGGGCTGGGTTCTTAACTCCAGCGGTGGGGTGATTATCGAAGTGGAAGGAACAAGGGAGATTATCGAACGTTTCTATGCTCAGATTACTTGTCTGGCTCCGCCTTTAGCCTCTATCGAGACGACCTGCATTGACTTTCATCCTCCCCGGAACCTGGATAGCTTCCGGGTGAAGAGCAGCCTGAACGAGAACGGCGAATTTGTGCTGGTCCCTCCCGATATCAGTATATGTGAAGAATGTTTTAAAGAATTATTCGATTCCCATAATAGAAGATATCAATATCCTTTCCTTAACTGTACGAACTGTGGTCCCCGCTTCTCCATTATCGAGGACATACCTTACGATAGAGCCGGGACGACCATGAAAAAGTTCGAGATGTGTTCCCTCTGCGCGAAAGAATATCAAGATATAACCAATCGGCGCTATCATAGATCGGAAGAGCGTCGTGTAGGGAAAGAGTGTAGATCTCGGTGGTCGCCGTATCATTAAAAAAAAAAATAACATAAAACACACAACAGGTGCGTGGACATCTCTACATAACAACGACGTGTAACCTCTCTCAGCGATCACTACTA
>CAJVXD010000189.1 GCA_913009675.1 uncultured bacterium
AGGCAGCTACTAGGCGCCTTACCCCGGCATTTTTTGCGGCATCCAGGATAGTAAAGATGCCGTTTATATTTACATCATTATAGAGCAGGGGGTTAGTGAGTGATTTCGGAACGCTTCTTAAGGCTGCCTGGTGCAGGACATAGTCTACGCCGGCCATGGCCTTATTGACAAGTTCTTTATCCCTGATGTCTCCCTTTATGAGTTCTATCTTACCGAGAACATCCTCTAAGTTTTCGCGCCTGCCTGCGCTAAAATCGTCTATGACCTTTACGCTGTCACCATTTTTTACAAGTGCATCGACTATATGTGAACCGATAAACCCCGCTCCGCCAGTGATTAGAAATTTCAATGTCTCCTCCTCTTATGTCTTAAATTCACTCTGACCCCTTTTTTTACACTCTGACCCCTTTTTTTTATTATAAAGTCACTATGTTTAGATTGCCTTTAAAACTCTTTAATGCGTTCCTCGTATCCAGGACAAGGCCTGCGTTATCTACCACCAATCTATAATCCACTGATGTATGGTCTGTTACTATCACTACGCAATCGTTTGAGGAGAGGGCCTCTTTCGTTAACTCCATTGATTCGAGCTTAGTACCTTCTATCTCAAGGCTCGATACCAATGGATCGTGGTAATGGACCTTTGCCTCTTTTTCGATAAGTAGCTTTATTATGGTAAGGGCGGGGGATTCCCTCAGGTCATTTATGTCTTTTTTATAAGTGACGCCTAAGACTAAAATCCTGGAACCCTTGAGAGGTTTTTTCTTTGCGTTCAAGGCCTCGATAGTCCGCTCCACTACATAATGCGGCATATGTGAATTGATCTCTGCGGCAAGCTCTATGAACCTCGTCTCAAAGCCATGGGTGCGGGCCTTCCATGAAAGATATATGGGGTCGCAGGGGATACAGTGCCCTCCCAGCCCAGGGCCCGGATAAAACGGGCTGAAACCAAAGGGCTTTGTCGAGGCAGCGTCTATAATCTCCCAGATGTCCAGATCCATCTTACGGCACATAAGCGCTAATTCATTTATGAGCCCTATATTTACGGCACGGAATGTATTTTCCAAAAGCTTTACCATCTCGGCTGTGCGCGTAGAGGACACGGGTATTACATCCCTTATTATCTGGGAATATAAAAGTCCCGCTATCTCCGTACAGACCTGTCCTATCCCGCCGACTACCTTTGGGATATCCTTTGTCTTATATCCCGCATTACCCGGGTCTACCCTCTCGGGGGAAAAGGCTATACAAAAATCCCTTCCTACCTTTAGGCCGTTCCCGCCCAACCTGGGCAGTATAACCTCTTCTGTGGTCCCGGGATAGGTCGTGCTTTCAAGGATTATGAGCTGGCCCTCCCTGAGATTGGCCGCTATGTCCTCGGTCGCTGCAAGGATAAATGATATGTCAGGTTCTTTGGTCTTACGCAAGGGGGTCGGGACGCAGATGATTATTACGTCCATCCTGCTTAAAAGGCTTTTTTTAGAAGTGGCGTTTAATCTCTTTGATGCCAATAGCCCCTTTATGTCCTCTGAAGGCACATCGAGTATATATGACTCGGCACTGTTTACGCAGGATATCCTTTTATCATTATTGTCAAATCCGGTGACGCTGAAGCCTGCCTTGCCGAACTCCACTGCCAGTGGGAGGCCTACATAGCCCAGGCCGATGATACCGATATTAGCGCTCTTGTCTTCGATCTTAGTTTTTAATTGAGTTAGCATGTATTTGATGTTATTTGTTTAGCTGATAGCTGATAGCTCATGGCTCATAGCTCATAGTTAAGGTTGAGGCTGAGGTTGAGGACATATCGAGACCTTTCCGTATATAGCTATAAGCTAAGCCAGCTACTTCAACGATTTCCACCACTTTTGATTATTCTTATACCACTCTATGGTTTCTTTTATGGCTTCAGCGAAATCTTTTACAGGCCTCCAGCCGAGCCGCCTGATCTTTTTTGAATCAAGGGAGTAGCGCCTGTCATGGCCGGGCCTGTCAGGTACGTATTTTATCATGCTATATGTTTTATTCAAGTGTTTCAATATTATGCGTGTGAGTTTTATATTGGGTATCTCATAGCTGCCGCCTATATTGTAGATCTCCCCCGGTCTACCTTTTCGCAAGACCAGATCTATGGCCCTGCAGTTATCTATGACGTATAGCCAGTCCCTGACATTAAGGCCGTCGCCGTAAAGCGGGACCTTTTTATTCCGGAGGAGATTTGTAATAAACAGCGGTATCACCTTTTCCGGAAATTGGTATGGGCCGAAATTATTGCTGCTCCGCGTGATAATCACGGGCACATTAAAAGTCGTATAGTACGCAAGGGCCATGTGGTCGCCTGCGGCCTTGGACGCCGCGTAGGGACTGTTGGGATGCAAAAGGCTTGTTTCTTTAAAAGACTCTTTAGGGGTACTGCCGTAGACTTCGTCGGTACTAACCTGCAAGACTCTCCTGACTTTGTATTTTTTTGCGGCATTGAGAATGACATGCACCCCGTAAACATTGGTGCGGATAAAAGACGACGCGTCTTTTATGGACCTGTCTACGTGGGATTCCGCCGCAAAATTTATAACCGCGTCGCACCTTTTAACAAGCCGTCCTACAAGCCCTGAATCGCAGATGTCGCCTTTTACAAATCTATAACGCTTATCCTTTTCAATATCTTCTAAACTCCCGCGGCAACCGCAATAAGTAAGCTTATCCAGATTCAGGATCTTATAAGAGGGGCGCCTTTTCAGCATATAACGGATAAAATTGGAACCGATAAATCCGCACCCGCCGGTCACGAGTAAAGTTTTCATGTTTAGTTTATG
>CAJVXD010000190.1 GCA_913009675.1 uncultured bacterium
AGATGCCACTTGCCCCTTAGTGAAAAATGCCCACAATATAGTCAAGGGCTTGAAGGCAGAAGATTATAGGGTGATTATAATAGGCGATAAGAGACATCCTGAGGTAAAGGCGCTTTTGAGTCTGGCCGGAAATCGCAGAACCCCACGGAACCCCGCGGAAGTGAGTAAAAAGATAGCTATAATATCTCAGACAACCCAGAACAAGGATAATTATCTTAAGGGGGTTTTAGATATACTGAAAGAGGACTTCAGCGAGGCCAGGGTCTTTAATACGATTTGCGATGATACTGCTAAAAGACAGAGGCTGGCCAGGGCCCTTATAAAGGATTGCGATGTAATGGTAGTTATTGGCGGGAGGAATAGCGCTAATACCAGGAGGTTATGGGAGATCTGCAGGGAGAGCGGGCTGGATAGCTATTATATTGAAAGAGGCTATGAATTGAAGAAGGCCTATTTTAAGGGAAAGAAGTGCGTTGGTGTTGTAAGCGGGGCGTCAACGCCTGAGAGGATGGTTAGAAAAGTAGTTAAGAGGATTAAACAGATAGGTTAAGGCTGAGAATTCTTAACCTCAACCTGAACCTCAGCCTATAAAATAGATCTAACGAAAGAGAGGTAATTTATTATGAATGAGGAAAAGAAAGAGGTCTTAAAGACAGAGGAAGGGTTTAATCTGGCAGAGGCCTACGCCAAGACATTTCAAAGGTTGAGCGAAGGTGATGTTGTGAAAGGCAAGGTTATTGCCGTAGGGAAGAAGGATGTTTATGTGGATTTTGGGTATAAGTCCGAAGGCATTATGCCTATTTCGGAATTTAAAGGTAAGGAAGAGGTAAACGTAGGGGATGAGTTTGAGGTCTTGGTAGAATCCAAGGAGAACGAAGACGGCATGATTGTTGTATCCAAGCGCAAGGCAGAAAGGATGCAGGGATGGAACAAGATTGTCAACAGATATCATGAGGGGGATTTTGTAGAAGGAAAGGTGATTCGAAAGGTTAAGGGGGGGCTTATGGTTGACGTTGGTATGGAGGCCTTCTTGCCCGCATCCCTCGTGGCGTTAAAGGGATTTGGAAACGTCAATCAGATAATGGGCCAGACCCTGAAGTTTAAGATCGTAAAGATGAATAAACTCCGGAAGAATATAGTGCTCTCCAGGAAGGATGCAATAATCCAGGACAGGGATGCTGCAAGGAAGAGGCTGATGGGAGAGGTTAAGGTTGGAGAATTGCGGAAGGGCGTTGTTAAAAATATAACAGATTTTGGTGCCTTCGTTGACCTTGGCGGAGCAGACGGGCTTTTACATATTACAGATATGAGCTGGGGGAGGATCTCGCATCCCAGCGAGATACTGGCCATAGGAGATGCAATAGAGGTAATGGTCCTGAATTTTGATAAGGATAATATGAGGGTCTCGCTTGGCCTTAAACAAAAAACAGAGAGCCCCTGGGAGGGCGTTGAGAATAAATATTCTGTCGGTTCAAAGGTTAAAGGCAAGGTTGTGAACATTATGCCTTACGGTGCATTTGTGGAACTTGAGAGGGGGGTCGAGGGATTGGTCCATGTCTCAGAGCTTTCCTGGACCACAAGGATAAATAACCCTGCTGACGTCCTGGGCATAGGTGATGTGGTAGAAGCTATGGTCTTGGGTGTAGATGCCGATAATCACAAGATATCCCTCGGTGTTAAACAAATAGAACCAAACCCCTGGTTGGATATAAAGGAGAAATTTCCGGCAGGCACAAAGGTTGAAGGCAAGGTCAGGAATCTTACTGACTATGGCGCTTTCATAGAGATGGAAGGCAGGATAGAGGGTTTTGTGCATATAAATGATATGTCGTGGACCAGAAAGATAAACAATCCCAAGGAATTCTTAAAGAAAGGGCAGAAGGTAGAAGTGATGGTGCTTACAGTGGACCCTGATGCACAAAGGATAAACTTAGGCATAAAACAGCTTATTTCTGACCCCTGGCCTGAGATTATGAAAAGGTATAACCTGGGCTCTACCGTAGAGGGCGTCATTACCAAGATTACAAGCTTTGGCTTTTTCGTGGAGATAGAAAAGGACATTGAAGGACTTGTGCATATATCCGAACTGGGGCTTGAGCCTTCAAAGAAGATAGAGGATGATTTCAAGGTAGGAGACAAGGTTGCAAGCGCGGTGATCAAGATAGATGAAACAGAACGTAAGATAGGCTTGAGTTTGAAGAAGAAGGAGTGACTAAGGAGACTGCCTTTGACATCAAAGATGTCAAGGGCGAAGCAATCTCGAGGGGGAGATTACTTCACTCATTTGGTTTCCAATGACACCGGGATTAATATGGATATACAAAAACAATTAGACATCATAAAGCGTGGGACAGTCGAGATAATATCAGAGGCTGAGTTTGTGAAAAAACTCAAGAAGGGGAAACCGCTTGTAATAAAGGCAGGGTTTGATCCGAGTGCACCTGATATACATCTGGGCCATACCGTACTCTTACGTAAGATGCGGCACTTCCAAGAGCTCGGGCATAATGTGGTCTTTCTTATAGGCGATTTTACGGGTATGATAGGCGATCCCACCGGACGGAGTGAGATACGCAACCGATTGACAGAAAAAGAGATAAAAGAAATTAGTTTTTTTTTTTTTTTAATGATACGGCGACCACCGAGATCTACACTCTTTCCCTACACGACGCTCTTCCGATCTTGCGATAAACGGTCACATTAAATTTAACCTGACTATTCCACTGCAACAACTGAACGGACTGGAAACACTGGTCATAATCATGGTGGCGAATAAGTACGCGTTCTTGCAAATCACCAGAAGGCGGTT
>CAJVXD010000191.1 GCA_913009675.1 uncultured bacterium
TTTTAATGATACGGCGACCACCGAGATCTACACTCTTTCCCTACACGACGCTCTTCCGATCTTTACCCCGAATGGAGTTATAAATACGATATCTATAAAATAATGGATGAGATTGCTGCGGGAAGCAGGTTATAATTTATTAAAAATGGAAGGGAATAAGAGAAAACAAAGGGTGGTAAATAGAAATTCCCTTGGTGAAATACGAAAGTATATTTTACAAGGCGAGTCTGAAACTTTGGAGTTTAAAGAGTCTACAGGAGAATGGAAAGAGTTGGTAGAAAAAGGAATCTTCAAGAAGAAAGGAGCAGGTAAATATATTAGATACGAGTTGACGCAAGGTTGACGCAAGGATTATTTAATTAAACAGAAAATTTCGAGATAATTCCGAAATAAATGTAAGTTACTGTTTATCCGACCTGATGCTTCATTAGTAAATGTTACCCGAGAGGAACTTCGTTAAAGGTATCGTGGCTTGTGATTTTTTTGAGCATAAGACCCGAAAAATATTTTTTAGCTTACTCTCCATGATTTTTCTCAGTTTAAAAGGATTCAAGTTTTCAAATTGTTTTTTGAGAGTCCGTTTCACAGAGACTTCTACATAAGAAGAATCCAAAACTCTCTGGTAAGGAGTCTTAGGCGCATCATAACGCTTAATATGCTTCCCATCAACTAATTTTTTCTCTACCAGCTTAACAGATGGTTGGAAGAAGTTATGATACAGGCGCCATTCCTGAGTATACAAGTCATTTATTAATCCAACGAGGACTGGTTTATCTAGCCTGTGGTAACCAAGCCATTGCCTTACCTGGGTCCAGTTTTTCTGTTCTACGTGAGCGTTGTCATTCTTATGGTATGGCCTGCTTCTGGTGAACTGCACAGGTTTATCCCTTTGACTAAAATGGTTCTCTCCTAATCTTCTTCGAAAAACAACCAAGGTTGTATCATCCGGAGTGGTATCCTTTATGCCTAATCCTGCAAAATAACGATATAGCACATTGGTTCTTACCTGTTCGACTACTTGATAATCACTTAGATTGCAGAAAAACTCTAAAAACAGCATCTTAAAGAGAACCGAAGGAGGAAAACTTGGCCTGCCCATGGTGGCTGAATATAATTCCTTGGTCTCTTCTTCAACAAAAGAAAAATCTATTTTCTCCTTTATATCTAAAAGAATATGTTTCTGCGGAAGGAGTCTTTGGTATACATAACTATCAAAGAAATCTTTTTGCTTGTCTTCTCTCTGTAACATATCATCCTCCTATCTTTTTATCTGCCAATATGTTATCACAAAAAAGGAGGAAAAACAATCATTTTCTCGATAAAAAAGTATATTCCTATCACTGATAAAAATTCTATGGCTGATAAGACTTTTTCAGCAATCTCGTTAAAATGTCCTGTTTTTACCAAAGTTAAAGTGTCCTCTTTTGTTAATGAACTAGTAGTAGTTCTTGTTCTTTTTTGCTGCTTTTTTCTTTTTGTTGATAAGCATAATTATGTGGATAACTTCTCTGTTTTCTTCTTCTCCATGGATGATCTTTCGATGGAACATATATCTCCTTCTGAGAGTTTTTATGTTCCTGTTCCACGAGCTTAACAGGCCTTTTTACTATCTCTTTATGCTTAAGGATATCTCCTTTGTAGCTTATTACTATCCTACCCGATATTCTTTCTTCAATCGTCACCTTCTTCGCACCCGTCCTTACCAACACTTGGTAAAGATGGGTCTTATAGGATACCGTATAATCATTCCTTACCACTCTTTCTTCTTTGATACATAGTTTCGAATCAATATCCTCCCCTTCAGCTAAACACCTGTGCAAATCTGCATCCTCTATTGCCGGCACACTGAACCGTTTATTATATTTTGACAGATATTCCTCAAGAAATTTATTCCCTTCTTTTATCGAATTTACCCCGGCAAGTCTCATCTCCTTTATAACCCTATCCTGAAATGTCCCGAATAAACGTTCTATCCGTCCCTTTGCCGGCGCTGACTGCGCGTGTATAAACCGTACTCCTATCTCTTCTACTGCCCGCTCAAACTGACTGAGCGGATTCTGCTTGCCCTCCAGCTCTTCCTCTATTGTGAGTTTCGCCTGATTCTTATATGTAGAATGATTGTCCATATATACGCTTTGAGGTATGCCATACTTCTTCACGTATCTCTTAAAACTATCCATTGCCGGCATAGTACCTTCATACTCGTAAAACCTGCCATATGCCCGGCTTGTCGCATCATCTATATATCCCATTAGCACACATTTCGGACCTCTGCCTTCAAACCAGTCATGATGTGAGCCGTCTCCCTGCAGCATCTGCCCGCAATGGTGCTTCCTCTCTCTCCACTTGCGATACTTCCTGCCTTTCCTGCTCTTTTCCCAATCTCCACTCTCCAATAGCCATAACCTGAGTGTTTCATCGCTTAGTTTTATCCTATCTATCTCAAATAGCTTCTCACTCGCTAAAGTAGGCCCAAAATCCCAGTATTTATCCCGGTATAACTGTCTCACCTGCTGTTTGAGTCCTTCAGCCTTAGCATGATGTGACGGCTGACCTCTCAACCTGTGGATTATACCTCTATCTCCTTCAATACCTATCCGTCTCACCTTCCTCCGTATCTGCCTGGAACTTAATCCTAAAATCTTACCTAGATCGGAAGAGCACACGTCTGAACTCCAGTCACACTGATATATCTCGTATGCCGTCTTCTGCTTGAAAAAAAAAAAATAACATAAAACAATAAATAGAAAAGAAAAAAGTAGAATTATGACCCCTCCTGAATCTATCCCTCATACTT
>CAJVXD010000192.1 GCA_913009675.1 uncultured bacterium
TACACGACGCTCTTCCGATCTCATGATATGGTAAGCGCGTATAAGATAGCTGACAGGATTGCAATGTTGTATAAGGGGAGGATCATTACGGTAGGTACGCCCGATGAAATAAAGAATACAGCTAACCCTGTGGTGAAGCAGTTTATAACAGGTGCATCAAAGGGACCTATTACAGAAAATAAGTCATCTGTCCGAACTTACCCTTGACATCAAAGATGTCGAGGGTCAAATTCGCACAATCATGGGAGTATGAAGAGATACAGTTATGAAAATCTTCGATTTTCATAACTGTAGTACTCATTTGAGGAGGTAATAATGTTTACAAGGTCAAATTTTGAATTAAAGGTAGGTGTGTTTATATTTACCGGAATAGTGATATTATCCGTAATAATATTTTCGATTGGAAATTTCTATAGTATAAAACGCGGCTACACTATAAATGTGCTTTTCAGTTTTGCAAATGGTATTAGTGTAGGAGCGCCTGTCAGGTATGCAGGCGTAGAGGTCGGAGAGGTTCAGGATATAAAGGTGTATTTTGACGAGAAGGAAAACAGGCCCATGGTAAAACTCCTTGCATGGGTGGCACAGAATACGTGGATAAACGAGGATGCCACGGCGACCATAAACACATTGGGGCTATTGGGAGAAAAGTATCTTGAGATTATACCTGGTACTAGAGAGAGCAGGCTCTTGCAAAAAGGGGATACGCTTAGAGGCCAGGATCCTGTTTCTACCGAGGAGTTGACCAGAGAGACAAAGAAGACATTGGTGCGGATAGATAATATGATAGGCTCCATAGATAAGGTTGTCGGCAGTGATGAGATGAGGACTTCTATAAAAAATACCTTTTCCAATCTCGAGGCCCTTAGTCTAGAGATGAAGGAGTTCGTGGCCATGGCAAAGAATGGGGGTGGGACTATAGGAAGGCTTCTAACAGACGATAAGATATACAATGATATTGATGATATGATAATCGACATAAAAAGACATCCATGGAAACTCCTGTATAGGCCGAGGGAAAGCAAGAGAAAGAAATAATTACAGTGATAGGCGATGTTATGAGTCCATCAATAAAGTTTCAGGAGACGATAGGTCAGGAGGTTTAAATGACTTTAATATTTATTCGTATTTTTTTCATCATATTAAGTGTTGTATTAGGTTTTCAGATAGGTTCATTTGTGCAGGTCAAGGGATTGGATTTTGCCTTGATCGGTGCGGCGATAGGTTGCATTGCAGCAATGTCTATAATTTTATTTGAGTTTGCGATGAGAAAGGTATCTGTGAGAGGTCTTTCATCTGCTGTCTTTGGTTTGATATTTGGCCTTATAATGGCAAAGTTAGTCTCAGATACCCTGGCCCTTGTACATCTGGACGAGAGCGTATTATATTCGTTGAAGGTAGCCCTTACCCTGATATTTTGTTATTTAGGTATGATAATAGCTATACGCGGCAGGGACGAATTTAACATTATAGTGCCCTATGTTAAATTTTCAAGGCAAGACCAGCGGGACGAGTTTGTTATCCTGGATACCAGTGTTATTATCGATGGCCGCATAGCGGATATAGCCAATACGCGTTTTCTTGAGGGCAAATTCGTCGTTCCCCGTTTTGTATTGAAGGAACTGCAACAGGTAGCCGATTCCAGCGATTCTCTAAAACGGGCACGCGGCAGACGCGGCATGGATATCTTAAGTAAACTTCAGAAGAATAAAAATATCGACGTAAAGATACACAATGAAGATTTTCGTGAGATACAAGAAGTGGATGCCAAGATTGTTAAACTGGCCAGGGTTCTGGGCGCAAAGGTATTTACCAATGACTACAATCTTAATAAGATTGCGGAGATACAGGGAGTTAAGGTATTGAATGTCAATGAGCTGGCGAATGCGTTACGGCCTGTTGTCTTGCCGGGCGAGGGCATGGATGTAAGGCTTATCAAGGAAGGTAAGGAATATAATCAGGGGGTAGGTTATCTTGAAGACGGTACCATGGTTGTAGTGGATAACGGCAGAAGGTCGATAGGGCAGAGTGTGCGTATAATCGTAGGAAGCGTGTTGCAGACCGCAGCAGGCAGGATGATATTTGGGAAGTTACAGGAGAATATCAAAAGGAACAGAAAGTAGCATAGCGGATGGCGTATAGCAAAAGTATCTCTCTATGCGCTATGCCCTATGCCCTATGCGACATGAGACTAGCGGCTATTGTTCCTGCTGCAGGCAAGGGCAGAAGGATAAAATCGAGGATAGACAAACCTTACATTGAACTTTGTGGTAAACCGATTCTCGCCCACACATTACTAGCGCTCTCAAAGAATAAGGCAATCTCTGAGATAGTAGTTTCAGCGGACAAAAAAAAGATAACTATCTTAAGGCGGGAAATAATAGATAGGTTTAGGATTAAGAATGCAAGGATAGTAATGGGGGGAGAGGAAAGGAAAGACTCAGTTTTTAATGCCTTAAGAGAGATATCCGGAGACATAGATTACGTTTTGATACATGACGGTATAAGGCCATTTATTACGAATGCTTTAATAGATAAGTCCTTGAAGGCAGCACGACGTTTCGGTGCAAGTGTGGTGGCAGTGCCTGTCAAGTCAACCTTGAAATATTCAGAAGGACAAGCTCGCATAGCGTATACGCCTGATAGACGTAATCTCTGGGAGGCCCAGACCCCCCAGGTATTTAAGAGGGGTTTGATAGAAAAGGCCTATGAAAAAGCAAGATCGGAAGAGCACACGTCTGAACTCCAGTCACACTGATATATCTCGTATGCCGTCTTCTGCTTGAAAAAAAAAA
>CAJVXD010000193.1 GCA_913009675.1 uncultured bacterium
GCTGAGATGACAATGCTAAATCAGCTCAAGATCCGGGTAACCACCGAGTCTCATTTCTCCTGTAGCGCTAAAATATCTATCACGAAGGAATCCCTAGTCCTTAGTGAGTAAAATTCATCCTTAACTACTGCGTAAAACTTACCCACTACATCACATATAAAACTTTCTTTTTTATGTTTCGTATCTTGTTTTTTAAAGATAAATACATGCCGTTTGGTCTTATTATTCATCTCTAGGCCCGACTGGTTGACAATGAGCTCATTGGGGTCTCCTATCTTATTGTGCCTTCGCAGGATATATAGCGAATGCCTGCGTGTAATGGTCTTTAGGCCGTTTTTCTCAACTATCTCAGTTATATAGAGGTCTTTCTTTCTCTTATTTTCAGAGGTAATGTTTTTAACTACTATCTCTCTCATCTCTAGTTACCTCCATTCAAAACTTTTTAAATCTTCTTAATAATATCGCTAAAAAAATAACCTGGTTCCTTTTATATTTTAAGTATACCACACGATGATATCTTTGTCAATTTCACCGGAAAATAGATCACTCGCATGAGATTCGGTCTCGGATGACAAGAATATGGGTTCAATACATATAGTCTATGAGCTGGACTACCGTATCCTTCATGTCCTTACGGGCTACGACCATATCTATAAGGCCATACTCTAAAAGGAACTCCGAGCGCTGAAACCCCTCCGGCAACCTCTGATGTATTGTTTGCTCTATAACCCTGGGGCCCGTAAAACCTATAAGTGCCTTTGGTTCGGCAATTATTACATCACCCAGAGAGGCAAAACTGGCTAAGACCCCTGCCATAGTAGGATTGGTAAGGATAGATAGATACAGAAGCCCGGCTTCATTGTGTCTGCCAAGGGCTGCCGAGGTCTTTGCCATCTGCATAAGGGAAATCATTCCTTCGTACATCCTCGCCCCACCGCCAGAACCGGAGATGATGACAAGGGGAAACTCGTTCTTAGTGGCGTATTCCGTAATAATGGTTATCTTCTCTCCTACTACATAACCCATTGAGCCCATTATAAAACGCGAATCTGTCACGCCAAGGGCTATCTCTCTATTATTGATACGGCCTTTCCCTATTACAGCCGCCTCTTCCATACCAGTAGCTCTGGTATCCTGTTCTATCTTCTCCCTGTAACTTTTGGGGCCCTTAAATTTTAAAACATCCCTGGGCCTCATCCCCTTCTCAAATTCCTCAAAACTCCCCTCGTCGAGAAATATCCCTATGCGCTCGTATGCGCCAAGGATAAAATGATAGCTGCACTTGGGACAGACCTTGAGATTTTCTTCAAGGGTTTTTTTGTATATCATCTCTCCGCAATCTTCGCATTTCATCCATGTCCCGTCAGGAACCCCCTTACGCCTTGAAACCTTTACTACTGTGTATCTTGGTTTTTTGCTAAAAAGGGACATTATCTATACCTCGTTTGGTCAAGGTCTCGCCCTGACCTTATCGCGTCACCCTAGAATACGTTTATTACAAGACCCGTCAGGACCTTTGGATAAAAATAGGTGGATTTTTGAGGCATACGCCTCCCCGAAAATGCCGTATCCCTGATCTGTGTTATCTTAGTAGGGTTAAGCATTATAGCGAGGGAAAAGCTACCCTTATCTACCTCGTTAATAGCATAATTGAAATCCTTGGTAAAATCTATATAAATCTGACCCTTGCTTCCTTCCATCCTCTTTCTCAACGGTTCTATGATCAGATTATGTAGTACGCTAACATCGAGAGAATCCCTATCTTTAAGACTCAAGCCTATAAATCTGCCTTCGGCATAGACTACAAACCTTTTCTCGGAATCTCTGGCCCCGGACAAAAAGGCCTTGACCTCAGACCTCGATGAAAAACCCCTGCATGCAAAATGCCCTTTGAGTTCTTCCTCGAGGTTCAACAGGGCCTTTTTATCAATACCCGCAACCATCCTATGTACAGGGAATACAACTATGCCGTCAGCATAGAGGTCTGTAAAATAGCAAAGTATGTATCCGTATCTGGGGTCTTTTTTAGTCTTGCTGAAGGCAAGGCCTACCTCGTATCTGTGGTGGCCATCGGCTATAAAGATCTTTTCCTTTTTTATAAGGCTGCGCATATTTTTGAGGGTTTCCTTGTCGGAAACCCGCCAGAGCCTGTTCCTTATGCCATCGAAATCTACTATGTCTATCAGTGGATTGGATTTTATTTCTCGCGCGAGGATAGAACCGATGGCCCTATCTTTATCGGCAAACAGGGCAAAGACAGGTCCAAGATTAGCCTCAATTGAACTCAAAAGAGCTATCCTGTCTCTTTTCGGGACATCGAGGGTGTATTCATGCGGATAGACGCTCGTTGAATCCGTATCAAACTCTTCCAACTTTAGAAGTGCCATAAAACCAAGTCTTTTCTTTCTCGACCCCTCTACGCTAAATTGCTGCTCATAGATATAGATAGAATCTTCCTCATCCTTTTTCAAGATCCCGGACCTCTGCCAATCTCTCAGAGACCTGGCGGCTCGTATATATCTATTTTTCTTCTCATTGTCCCCGGGTTCTTCCTTAGCTAATAAAATGCGGATTATGTTATATGGACTGACATTATAAAAACGTTCCTGTTCTCCCGGAGAGATTACATCATAAGGTGGGGCAACGACCCTGGTCAGGTCTTTTATATTCTGCGGATTATAGAGTGTGCCTTTAAATGGGATGATATCAGCCATGGTTCCGTCGTCTGTAACTCCTCGTCCGTGATTCGCGACTATTGAAATTTACAGAATAAAC
>CAJVXD010000194.1 GCA_913009675.1 uncultured bacterium
TGTTCGCTGCGTTTTTCTTTGTTTTCTCTTTTTTTTTCTTTGTTTTTTGTTTTTTTTTTGTATTATTTTCGTTTTTTTTTTAATGATACGGCGACCACCGAGATCTACACTCTTTCCCTACACGACGCTCTTCCGATCTGGCCCCTTCTCACTACCTCTTATTTTATGGTGGTCGTAGACCCCCTTAGGCATCACTCTTTTTATCAGGTTTTCCCGCGAGGATTGGGATAGGTAGGTCGCCGCTTGTGAGGTCGTTTGTCTGGTGAGGATTTCCTTCTGCTAGTTTTATCTGGTCTAGGTTGGGGACCATCCTCAGGAACTTACGCTTCTCCGTATCTGTCATCCTCTTGAACTCATCTCGCATAAAGTCTTTCATTACGTTCCTAGGTCGTCCACCAGGGTTACCAGACACTCCTGGCTTCCATTGATGCTCCTTTAAGTGCTCTGTGCTGTGCTTGACTGATTTTTTACTGTTTTCAGTACCCATATATCACTATTTTGCCACGTTACTAGGCTTCTGTCCACGCTATATTAAATAGTAGAGCTAATGTAAAAGGATGCCACTTCGAGTACAACGTAGGCCATAAGGATATAAGGGATACGCTTTGGCTTCCTGACAATAAGAGCCCCTGCTAACAAGACGAGGGACCAGGCCAATACAATGTCTTCAAGGTTCATCATAGTTCGTACTTAAAGAGCACCTCATCGTAGCTGTGGCAGAAACGGCAATACCGAGCGCAGGTGCCAGCAATCTGCCCGAGGTAGGTTTTCCCTTCTCCGCACTTTTTACACAAGTATATACTTTTTTCTACTTCCTTCTCCCAAACCTTATTTTGCATTAGTATGTTTTACCTTATGCCCTTTTCCAAAGCCCTCGTTTGGCAGCCTGCGTAGTATCTCCCCTCTTCTGATGTCATATCTTTGGTCGCAATTCCAACACCGAAGAGTGCATTTCTGCCTAGCTAGAGCGAGTTTAGTGGCACACACCTCACACCTAACCCTATGTTGAACGTACTGGGATTGGTTACTCATCTTTTTTCTTTATTACCTCTTGCCCTAATACTATAACCTTGGCCTCGTTGTAGGATGTTTGCAGCTCCTCTAGTTCCTCCAGGGATAGGAAGCGGCGTAGGATTTCCAGTTTGTAAGTTTTATTTATTTTCATCTTGGGGGTTAAGGGCTAATCTAAATTGATGAGTTTTATATTTTTTTGCTAATTTAATACCTAGCTTATATCTTTTATATGAAAAATATCTATACAACCATAATCTAAAACCTTTTATGAGCATGTATTCTGGCAATAAATTAGTAGTCCTTTCCTCTGATCGACCACCAGCCAAAGCTTTACACAACTTTGAATATATTTTTTGTCTAATTGGTAACTTTGGTAATTCTTTGTTCATACAGTTCTTAATACCTCCTATCATCTTGGGGGTTAAAAATTATTCATACACCACTCAACTACATTTATCTTGCCGTCATTCTTAATTGCTCCCTCTATACATTTTAACTGGCTATAGTTGGATAGAATTAACATCGCACTAATAACTAGCAGATAAGCTATAAAGAACATTAACGTATAGAATCCAAGAGTTCTAATTGGTTAAGGATAGCCTTACGAGCAGTGTCTAGCCACAACCAAGCACTGATAGTAGTATCTCGTCTTTCGGCTTCTTGACACATTTTATTAACTATCTCCGCGTCCTTCTTCTTTTGAGCGAGCGTAGCTAGTTCAGCTAAACCGTTGAGTCTTTTTTGTTCAGCTAGGGTGGCTTTGTCGATGTATTTGTTTATAAAATCTCTTTCTTTTACTCCAGGTAGTTGAAAAAACTTTTCCTTAAACTCCTTTATCGCTTCTTTTTTAATATCATTCATATCAGTGATTTAATTATTTGAATTAAAGAATACAAAAGGATAATAAACATTAGTGATTTCATAGCAAATGGAAATCTCTTAAATTCTTTGACCCAATATTTAGTTATTCTAATTAGTTCACTCATCATCTTGGGGGTTAAGGATGGCTTTGGCGATTGCTTCGCTAGCGTTTATTTGCCCTTTTCTTATTTCCTGTGCTTCTTCGGGTAGTTCTTCATAGTCTCTAGGCACAAAGTATCTCGCTATCTCCGCGTCTTTCTTCTTTTGAGTGAGGGTAGCTAATTCTGCTAAACCGTTGAGTCTTTTTTGTTCAGCTAGGGTGGCTTTGTCGATGTATTTGTTTATAAAATCTCTTTCTTTTACTCCAGGTAGTTGAAAAAACTTTTCCTTAAACTCCTTTATCGCCTCTTGTTTTAAATCTTCATTCATTGTCTTGGCCATGAAATTCTTTTTTTAGGAAATTAAACATCGCTGTACTTATCATGTTTGAGGCAGTCGTTCCAGCAGACCCTTTCAGGTTATTAACTAACTCCTCCATACCTCTCATGATACCGGTTACATATATTGCTTCCTCTTTTTTACAAAGGAATGTTGGTTCTTTAGTCATTGTCTTGGTTAGCTTTTATTAGTTTAATTAGTTTTTCATATTCCTTTATTTCACTTTCCGCCCATTTAATTATTTCACCTGGATTATCCTTCAGGGCCTCAAAGAGGCTATCTGCTTTAGTCATCATCGTCTTGGTTAAGGGTTATCCCATCATCAGCCATCCGCTGCCTTCTTCAGATCGGAAGAGCACACGTCTGAACTCCAGTCACACTGATATATCTCGTATGCCGTCTTCTGCTTGAAAAAAAAAAAAAAAAAAAA
>CAJVXD010000195.1 GCA_913009675.1 uncultured bacterium
GGTAGTGTTTGTGTCACTATTCTGTATGGTTGTTTTTTTTTTTTTTTTTTTTTCAAGCAGAAGACGGCATACGAGATATATCAGTGTGACTGGAGTTCAGACGTGTGCTCTTCCGATCTCTTTTCCGTAAAACATATGCTCAGTCCTGAAAAGCCCTATGCCCTCTGCGCCAAATCCCCTTGCCCGCTTAGCGTCTTCGGGTGTGTCTGCATTCGTCCTTACCTTCAGCCTTCTTATGGAATCGCAGACCTTGAGAAAACTATCGAGTATCTTATTTTTCCCGCCCGGGTTCATCATTGGGACCCGACCCCTATAGGCATACCCCTTGCTCCCGTTCAATGAAATCCAATCGCCCTCTTTCAATAGGTCGCCGTTCACGGAAAGCTCTTTTTTCTTGAGGTCTATTGAGATACCGCCGCATCCTACGATGCAGCATTTACCCCAGCCGCGCGCAACAAGCGCCGCGTGAGAAGTCATGCCTCCGCGCGCAGTAAGTATGGCCTCGGCAGCACGCATCCCTTCCACATCTTCAGGATTGGTCTCCTCGCGCACAAGCACTACCGCCTTGTTCTCCTTCTTAGACTTGACAGCATCCTCGGCGGTAAAGACGATCTGGCCTGTTGCACCCCCGGGGCCAGCAGGCAGACCTTTAGCAAAAGGTGTTGTCTTTACCTCTTCCCTGGGATCAAGGATGGGGTGCAGGAGTTCATCGAGCTGGGCAGGTGTTACCCTCATAACAGCGGTCTTTTTATCAATAAGTTTTTCCTTGAGCATATCAACCGCCATCCTTACCGCAGCAGGGCCGTTCCTCTTCCCTACGCGGCACTGAAGCATGAAGAGCCTGCCTTTCTCTATGGTAAATTCTATATCCTGCATATCCCGATAATGCCTTTCAAGCCTGTTCCTTATATCGCAGAGCTGCCTGTAAATGCGCGGCTGAAATCTCTCAAGGGTCAAAAGGGCCTTGTTCTGCTCGCCGGCCGAATAGCTATTTATTGGGGCAGGGGTGCGTGTCCCGGCCACAACATCCTCTCCCTGGGCATTTACAAGGTATTCCCCATAAAATCTATTCTCTCCGTTCGCGGGATTTCTGCTAAAGGCAACGCCTGTCGCAGAATCATCTCCCATATTTCCAAAGACCATTGTCTGGACATTTACGGCAGTCCCCCACTCGTCCGGGATATTCTCAATACGCCTGTAGGCCATTGCCCTTTTCCCGTTCCAGGACGAGAATACCGCCCCTATGGCGCCCCATAGCTGATCATATGCGTTATCGGGAAAATCCCTCTTAAGGACATCCCTTACCTTTTTCTTGAATTCTACGCACAATCTTTTCAAATCCCCGGCGTCCAGACCGGTATCGTTCTCCACGCCCTTTTCCTTCTTCGCCTCAGTCATAAGTCTTTCGAGCTGCTTGCGGATCCCCATGCCCTCTTCGGGCTCGACGCCTCCGCCTTTTTCCATAACCACGTCGGAATACATCATAATAAGACGCCTGTAGGCGTCATACGCCAGTCGTTCGTTATCGGTCTCTTTGATAAGCCCTTTTAATGTCTTTTCTGTCAGCCCCACGTTTAGTACCGTCTCCATCATGCCGGGCATTGATTTTCTTGCACCTGAACGCACAGAAACAAGTAGGGGGTTATCCCCATCCCCAAAGCCCCTGTTCATCAGCCCCTCCACCTTCTTTAGATTCCTGTTCACCTTTTCTCTGAGAGTTTTTGGATATCTATTTCTATTCTTATAAAAATAAGTGCATACCTCTGTGGTGATCGTAAATCCCGGCGGAACGGGCAATCTCAGATCCTTATTGCCTGCCATCTCTGCAAGGTTGGCCCCTTTGCCCCCCAGGAGATTCTTCATACTGCCTCTTCCGTCTGCCTTCCCTCCGCCAAAGAAATAAACCATCTTTGTCATAAAACCTGCCCCCTTTTTTAGATCCCCGCTTCCGCAGGGATTATACGCTATCTTATTGTGAACCCTTGACAACTATCTGTGGTAAGAATGCCAGGTCGGCCACGCGGCCTGCATAAAGCCTGTTTATATCCTTCATCATCGCAAGGCGGTTCAGGCGCAGGGCATCGTCTTCAGCATTGACAAGCACATTGTCGAAAAAATCACCCAGTACCTTAAAAAATGCCCGGCCGTATTCCTCCGTGGCGTTTTTATACTCTTCTTTATCTATAAGGGTATTTATTCTATCCCTTGACCCCAGATATGCCTCCCAGACCGCGCGCTCAAGCCCTTCTTTAAAAAGGCTGCTGTCCGTCTCGTTTATCTCTTCGTCCTTTGCGGCATTCAGGATATTGTTTGTCCTCTCCACTACCTTTGCCGCTTCCAGAAAATACCTTTTATCCCTGATGGATGCCAATGCCGAAAACCTCTTAAATATATCCACTATGTCCATTGAGCCTGCAGCCAGAACGGCCTTTTTCAACTCTGCCGGCCCGGCCCGGCCCATTAAAAACTCTATCCGTTCCCTTATATATCCTATTATCCTATCCTTTAACTGAGGAGGGGAAACCTTTAACTTATTACCGTACAATTCAATCGCCCTTTGAATAAGCAGGTCTATCTTAAATCTGAGCGAACGGCCCCTGATAATTTGAATCAATGCCTGGGTAGTCCTTCTTATGCCAAAGGGATCGAAACTCCCGCTAATCTCAACGCCCGTGCCTAAAAAACCAACCAGGCTATCCATCCTGTCGCTAATAGCGAGTATCGAACCCCCAAGCGTTTCAG
>CAJVXD010000196.1 GCA_913009675.1 uncultured bacterium
CATAAGAAATTGTATATTTATGCCCATTGGGATCCAATTCTATCTTCCAATTTTTATATACAGCGTCTTTGTGATCCCCTTCCTGCAGGACTCCGTTTTCGTCTCTATAGGGATAGCTTGTTCCACTATCCTCATCTATAATCTCCCCGGAACTGGTAAGCACCCTGGAGAGTTTTAATGTAATGCTGCCTGTTGCCTGATCCCGTTCTATGGAAGATGCAGGCCCGAAGTCTAAGGCCTCTCCATGGCCGCTTATTGTAAATCTATAAGGCAGGCCAAAATCAAAATAGGGTTTAGCCGGATCATTATAAGAAACCGACATGCTTAAATTATTACCAAGGAGGTCTGAATTTGAGAGGTTAGAAAAAGAGCTGTCAATCTTAAAATCATTCCTGAGCGCCTCCAGGTGTCTATCGCTATTAGGAACCTTGGCTCCTATCGTTCTATCAAGATATATAAAACTCGTGCCTAATCCATTCAAACACCAGTTAAGACCTGTAATGTGGTATCCGTTGGTAGCATTCCTGTCCACCCTTGCTACAGTAACCGTTCCTCCCATTTTAGAACTGGAGGACTTTACGTCAGCCCACTCTACGCCAGGGACCTTGGCATCACCTTCTTTGCCACTATGCCATACCTTATACGCTACGATACTAGAGGTTCCTGCATCGGTTCCTGTAGTAGAATTATCTACGGTTATTCTATGACCATCCCCCTCGTGGGTCATTGTAATCGCCTGGGAGCCGCCCTCTCCTGTTTTGTAATAGAATATATTTTTATCTTTACCTACTCCTGATCTATCCAGATACAAGAAAGATGCAGGGTGGGATTTGCCATCGCTGTCTGTCCAAGACGCAGTCCAAAGCCTAATCCTCCTATTATTACCCTTGATCTCTCTCCAGAGTATCATTATTGGCACTTGCTCGTCATCACCGAAATAGTATCTAGGCCACCAACCAGCGGTATGCGTAAGGGCACCGCGAATACCCTGTAGCTCTGAATCACTCAGAGGCATGGTCCCGTCGGGAAGAGTTAAAGTCAAGATATTGCCCTGCCATACATTATTAAATTCCTCTATTGTAAAAGTTTCCTCTACACCATTATCAATATACTTTACCTCTCTATCGGTAACCTCTGTCACTACGATGTAGTGATCTCCTCCTATATGCGCAATAACTGGCTGACCCAAATTTTTTAGCTGTTCGAGCGTAACATAGCCGCCTTTAAGGACTACGCCCTCTGCCTGTGCTGCCTTCATGATAGAATACATAGAGAGCTGGAGTTTGCCTGTGGCTGCATCAGGGGTAATGGCACCCGTAAGGATATCTACTAATAATGCAGTTTCTGCGAGTCCTTCCTTTGTTGCAGTAATGCCTAAGGTTGTGAGGATATTATAGAGAGAGGTGACTGCGCAGTTAATGACCTTGGTGCTTACCTTGAGAAGCCATGCTACGATGGTCGAGATGCCGGCGCTTGTAAGATTTACTATTGATGCGTCCCCCAGGCCGATAGTTTGTAGAAAGGATTGTTTCTCTGCCGGCGCCATCTCTAAAAAACCACTGAGTTTTTCTTCCAAGTCGCTCAACATCTCTCCCAGATCCGAAAAGGGATTGACGATATTTCCTCCTGTATCAGAACGGATAACCTTTGCCTGGCCATTTATAATCTCATATTCGTGCACAGTATGGGTGCTGTACCCTTCTCCAAAGACATCAGAACCGGATGTATCCGTATATCCTTCTGCATCTATCAATTTTCCTGTGTCATTATAGATATATTTTATGAGGCTTTCGGAATGGGTGTTTGAACCAAATATGTCTTCAGAGTCGCTCTTCGTAACCGATTTAACCCTTCTTGCCTGAGAAGCGACTATCTCATATGTATCCACGATGCTTGAGGAGAATTTATTACCAAAGATATCCAGACCCGTGGTATTGCTATATCCGTCTGCGTCCACCAAAAGGTTCGTATCGCCGTATTTGTATTCTACGAAACTCCGTACCTCGCTCTTAGAACCGTCTGCATTGTCATAGCTAATCTCATTTACTGTATTGTCTAATTTTAACTGGCCATTTATAATCTTATAGTTATGCGTGGTCGTGCCGCTGTACATGTTGGCAAAACCATCGTCACCTTTTATCTTTGAATCTCCGGCAGCGCTTTTGAGGTTGCCCTGATCATCATATTCATATGCAGTGGTGTTCTCGCTTTTGCTTGTCGAAAGGTCTTTGTTTTTCTGTTCGTCCTTTGTAGTAACTAAAGTGATCCTTCCCTTATCGTTATATCCTCCGTGCCAATCTGTAATATAAATATTTCCATAGGCATCTGTGGTTTCCTGATGATAGGAAATAAGATTATCCTTATCATATGTCCCGCCCGACCAATCTGAGGTTGAAAGTATATCCCCAAGTGCATCCTTCATAATCTCACGATATGAAGTGACGTTTTTAGTTGCATTATAGCCCTCTCTCGTTGTTGACCATTCGCGGATACTAGTGCTCCCATATGGGTCTGTAGTGGTCTCTGTATAACCCAAAAGATACTTTCCGGTATTTGTTGAGCCACCTGCCCACCACACAGAATCATCTGAATAGCGGCCATTGCGCCATTTAATCCTGGTCACATTGCCCAGGGCATCAATAACCTCTGCATCATAGGAAACAAGAAGTCTTTTATCGTTGTATTTCATGTTCTTTGTGTTCTTTATG
>CAJVXD010000197.1 GCA_913009675.1 uncultured bacterium
TTTTTTCAAGCAGAAGACGGCATACGAGATATATCAGTGTGACTGGAGTTCAGACGTGTGCTCTTCCGATCTCTATATGAATTGGGTACGCTCTTCAATGCCTCTTCACTTGCAGTAACTGTCCAGGGAAGTGTCATAAGCCCTAAAGTGAAACCTGCTGATAGAATGCATGTACCTAAATGCATTAACTGCACAAAGATAACCACACCAAATAAACCGTAAACAATAGAGGGTACCCCGGATAGATTTCTAATAGACATACGAATAATTCTGGTTATTTTGTTATCTCTGGCATATTCATTCAAATATATTGCGCATCCCATACCTAAAGGTATAGCTAAAATCGCGGTGATTACAGTTACCATGATAGTACCTACAATAGCAGGGAGTATGCCGCCTTCGGTCATTCCTTTTCTGGGCATAGTTGTAAGAAATTCCCAGCTTATTTTACCTATCCCTTTGCTGATAATATCATAAATAATAATGACAAGAATCAAAACTACGATTCCTATACATATCCTTAATAAATTAAATCCTAAAACCTCTTTTAAACGTTTAGTATTCATTTTGTTGTCATCTGATATTTATGCAGAATAATATCAGATGCCATATTCACAATAAAGGTAATTATGAACAATACCAACCCTATGCCAAAGAGCGCATAATAGTGCGTAGTGTTATAGGGAACTTCTCCTAACTCAATGGCAATGGTTGAGGTCATTGTCCGCACTGAATCCAAAAAGCTTCTTGGCATCGCTGGAGCACATCCGGTTACCATAAGAACGGTCATTGTTTCACCAATGGCTCTTCCCATCCCTAACATACAGGCAGCAATGATACCGGAAAGGGCGGCAGGTATTTTTACTCTTATAAGTGTCTGCCAAGGTGTCGCACCTAAGGCCAAAGAGGCCTCTTGATATGATTTAGGCACGCTTTTTAAAGCATCTTCAGATAAACTAATTATCGTAGGTAAAGCCATCACAGCCAAAAGAACAGAGCCATTTACCGCATTAAGTCCGTTATGCAACCTGAAAATCTTGGCAATGAAAGGTCCTACCAGAACAATGCCTAAAAAGCCTATAACAACAGACGGGATACCTGCTAATATTTCAACTATGGGTTTTGCTATTTCTCTTACTCGCGGACTTGCTACATCTGAGAGATAAGCCGCTGTTCCTATTCCTAAAGGTATGGCTATGACTAGGGCCCCGAAGGTGACCATTAATGTGCTTACTAACATAGAAACAATTCCATAAGAAGACTTAACGTATGAAGTAGGATTCCAATTGCTACTTAAGAGAAATTCGCTCAAATGTATCTCCTTAAAGGCGGGGATTGAAGTGAAAATAAGAAGCGCAAATATTCCTAAGAGCGCTATGACTACTACTAACCCATTAAAGAAAAAGAAACCCTCAATTATTTTCTCTTTAAATCTTACCAAATTTACTCTCCAATTCTTACTATTCTAAACCTACACTTTTTTTATTAAATTCACGATACTCATCCGGTATCGGGAAAAACCCTTCTTGTTCAACTATTCTTTGTCCATCCTCACTTAACTCAAAAACGATAAAATCACGAACTGCCCCTTTAGGTGAACCGTTTATATATTGATTAAGCGGCCGGGCAAGCGGGTATTTTCCGCTTTTCACATCATCAGAATTAAGCGGACTTGTATAATCAGCCCCCGGACGAGATGCAACTTTCATTACATTAAGCTGGCTGCTTGCGTCTTTTACGTAGCCTACCCCGACATAACCTATCCCTGACATATCCTGCTTTATTGCCTCAACTATCTGGGCGTTGCCATTCATTCTGTTCATCCTCTGCGAATAATCTCCCTTTAACACCGCGTCTCTAAAAAAGACAAATGTTCCGGAGTTAGACTGTCTTCCATAAAGAGCAATAGCCATATCGGTGCCGCCAACTTCCTTCCAATTGGTAACCTCTCCGCGGAATATTTTGCCAATTTCATCCTTAGTGAGCTTGGTAACAGGGTTCCTTAAATTTGTGATAACGCTTAAACCATCCATAGCAATAACTACTCTTTTAGGATCAACGCCCCTTTCATTGGCTTGAGTAATTTCTTTCGGCTTCATTAACCGTGAAGCATCAGCAATATCACACCTTCCATTGATTAAAGCAGCGATACCTGTCCCTGAGCCACCACCAGTAATCGCAATATACTTTTCAGGATTCTTCTCCATATAGACCTCAGCTAATCTCTGCACAAGATTTATTAAGGTATCTGAGCCCTTTATCTGAGTCATCTCTTGCGCATAAGCGTTACTCATAAAAAATATCAATGCACTAATTATTGTCAAAATTCCTAAATACCTTTTCATAACACTATCCTCCTTTTTGAAAAAAGTTTAACATTCAATTGTGACAATTGTGTGACAGAATTGGAAACATTCTGCAAATTTTAAGTAGCCGATAAATCACTCAAAATACTATTTTAAGCTTTGTTCCGATTACATTGTAATCAGTCCAACTGCTACCTTTTTCGCTAGATTGCCATAGATAAAACACATCTCCCTTAAGATGCTCAGTTAATTTCAATCCTATCCCCGCATAAAAACGGTTCCTGTAGATGCCGCTTTGATGTTCTTCCAGAAAGATCTCATCTGCCACCCAGGGGTTTA
>CAJVXD010000198.1 GCA_913009675.1 uncultured bacterium
TGTTTGACGAACCTTTGAGAAAACTGGAAGCAAAGATGAGGGTCCAGATGAGGACAGAATTAAATAAATTGCACGTAAGACTTCGCGCTACAATGATATACGTAACACATGACCAGACAGAGGCCATGACCATGGGCAACAGGATCGTTGTGATGAAGGAGGGGATCATACAGCAGATCGCAGACCCTATTAAACTCTACAATAGGCCCGTTAATAAATTCGTGGCAGGTTTTATAGGTTCTCCCCCAATGAATTTTGTTAACGGAAGGATTATTAAAAAGGAAGGCAAGTTTTATTTTACAGACTCCGGCTTCACGCTAAAGCTGGTGGAGGGTATGTATGGTAAGGTTTCGGCGTATGAAGGCAAGGATATTGTATTTGGGATAAGACCGGAGGATATATATGACAAACTTTTTGTCTCGGATGCCTCTCCCGGCAACACCGTAAAGGCTGTTGTCGAGATAGTCGAGCCCATGGGAGCAGAGGTGTTTTTATATGTCGCTATCGGCAAAAGCTCGCTTATCGCAAGGGTAGGCGGAAATGAAAATCCCGAGGTAAACCAGGACATGGACCTTGTTTTCGATATGGGTAAAGTGCATTTCTTTGACAAGGATACCGAGGATATTATTATATAAGGGGATTGCAGATAACCCCTTTTTGTCGCGAATTGCCGCACATAGTGTAGGGTGATTCGTTTTTTTGTTAGTAATAATTGCTGGTGGCCATGAAGGCGCAGAGCACGAAGAATATAAGGATCGGCATATCCCTGAGTTTTGTTTTTATAGCAGTATCTTATTTGATATTCCGCACCAATCTCCCAAAGATCCCCACGATTTTTCTATATAATCTTATTATCATTATTTCTTTACAGAGCCTGGGTTTTAACAGGGCTCTTTTTTTTCTTGGAAGTTCGGTATTGCTTACGATCCTCGCCTCCGTTGCCATCAACCTCCGTTATATCTGGAACGTCCCGGTATTTTTTATAACATTTCTTATTGTCAACGACCGCATAAAAAGGCTGGACTACTATAGGCACATTATAGAGGCACGCATAGAAGAGGTTAAGGAAAATACCAATGTCCTGAGAGACGGATATGCCAGACACCGGAAAGAGTCCCTGTCCCTGGAGAAGAAAGAAGGGAAATATAGATTATTGAACGACGTTGCCTCTCTTTTGAGCTCGACCCTTTCTCTTGACAGGGTTACGGAGTGTATACTGGAAAATGCATTACGGGTAGTAGGGAAGACAGAATCAGCGCTCTTGTTCTTGGTGGATACCAGGAGACAGGAGCTGAATCTGGTTACCTCAAGGATGGACAGCAATATCGAAAGGGTCAAGGCCAAGAAAGGGGATATTCTGGACGAATGGGTCTTTAAACAAAGACAGTGTCTTCTGATAGAGGACATAAAAAAGGATTTTAGGTTCAGCGAAGAGAAGGTGATAAAACACCAAAGGTCCTTTCGCTCGGTTGTCTCCTCTCCCTTAGTAGAAGAAAAGAAGGTGGTCGGGATAGTAAGGCTGGAGCATTCAAGGCCCCGTAACTATACATCCGAAGACCTGAGACTGCTTGATATCCTGTGCGATTTAGGCGTCGTTGCTTTAGAAAATGCCAGGTTGTACAAACAGACGCTTGACCTTGCTATCACAGACGGCCTTACAGGGCTCTATCTGCGTAGATATTTCATGGATAGGTTAAGGGAGGAACTTTCGAGGTCTTTGCGTAATGAATTGAAATGTGCCTTTCTCATGATAGATATAGATAATTTCAAAGAGTACAATGATCGATACGGACATACCGCAGGCGATATAGTGCTCAGGACGCTTTCGAATGTCCTTAGAAGATTTGCAGAGAACGGGGTTCTATGCCGTTATGGCGGCGAGGAATTTTCAATGCTCTTGCCCGAGACATCCAAAAGAAAAGCCGGGGATATCGCTGAAGAGATAAGAAGGGCGGTTGAGAAGGAGACGATAGAACTCCGCAGGTTAAGGACGAATATCAGTGTTTCGATAGGGGTCGCGGTATTCCCGGAAGATGCAAGGGTCCAGGACGAACTTATATTGAAGGCAGATGAACGGCTTTATATAGCAAAGAGGCACGGCAGGAACAGGGTGGTAGCGTAAAATGAAGTTTCTTGTTTATTCTCTTATCGCAATGTCGGTTTTATTTTTAGATTACAGGATTGGCCTGAGGAGAGGCATAGTCCTTTCTTTCGTTATAGGGGTATTTATTTTAATCCATGATGTAAGGGCGTTTCCTTACGGGACCATCGCATATGCCTTATCTATCAGTGCGTTTCCTTTTCTGGCTCACAGCTTTAAGAAAGATTTTGAAAGACGTAAGGAGATTATGAGGGCGAGATTCAAAGAGGTGAAAGCGACATATGAAGATTTGATGCACAGGGACAAGCAGGAGCTCGAGTCAAATCTCCAGAGAGAAAAGAACCTCCAGCAGATCCTGTCTTTGTAGATCGGAAGAGCACACGTCTGAACTCCAGTCACACTGATATATCTCGTATGCCGTCTTCTGCTTGAAAAAAAAAAGAAAAAAAGACAAAAAAAAAAAAAAAAAAAGCCACTCAGCTTACTGCCACACTTAACCATACTCCATCCACAATACCTCCC
>CAJVXD010000199.1 GCA_913009675.1 uncultured bacterium
TCCGGTTGTCGCTGTGCTATCCTTTGACACTGTCAAGACCTTCTGCTTTTTTTATTTTGTTCATTTTGTTCTTTTTTTTTTTTCAAGCAGAAGACGGCATACGAGATATATCAGTGTGACTGGAGTTCAGAAGTGTGCTCTTCCGATCTCATAAGTCGTTCATCCTCAGGGGAGGGGGCATTGGCGATACCACCGATATCCGGTAAATCAGTGGTTTGAGCAAAAGTGATGGGCGTATTGCAGAGCAGGATTGCCAGCAAGCCCGCTCGGAAAAACTGGTACCACATCGATTTTATGATGGCTTTATCCTGTAAAAAATATTAAGAGTACCTAATATATTTAGGTGGCAATTGCATTGCAATCTACGGAATCCGATTCACACCAATAACTGTAGTAAAACACTCAGCAATCTCTAAGTTACTGATAAATATGACTCATGTATAAGTAGTTGGTTCAAACTACATTTTTTCCTGCATAATACTACGGATATTTGCTATAAAGTCACCCTGACGAGTAAAGTTGTGCTCCAAACACTGTTATCATAGAAGTATAGAATTATTTTCTAATAAAGGGCCCTCATGGTGCCTGCGTACAAATAAAGCTAACCAAAGCTAACCAAAGCTAACCAAGGAGTAAAAAATGGCTAATTTTGATCAAGAACTCGACGCGACCGGTTTAAATTGTCCCCTGCCTATCCTGCGGGCCAAAAAATCACTGGGCAGCCTGACTGCGGGTCAGGTTCTGCATATTATCGCGACCGACCCTGGTTCGGTAAAAGATTTTGAGGCCTTTGCCAAGCAGACGGGCAATGAGTTAATGGAATCCAAAGAAGAAGGTGGCAAGTTTTACTTTCTAATCAAGAAGTCATAAGAAACCGAAGTACAGGTTTTTTCAAAACTACCTTCTCTGAGTTCGCGGCAGGGAAGGTAGTCTTTACCCCCCCACCCGGCTCTTAGACGCTGAATAAGTCTGCGAGCAACATCACCACAGGTATCCTGGGCAGGGCCCCTCGTTTATACCAGTTGCTTCCTCCCTTGCCTGTAAACTATTGATATTCTTAAGCATAGCCCTGCCATTTCTCAAGAAAAATTCGACGTCCAGATTATTCTATCAGGAAGCCCCGATATGGGTCCGTAAGCATGTGCAGGTTGTCTTCAGGATGGGCTGCATTAAGGCTATCAAACAAGGCGGTGTGGTCATATTTTGCGAATGGGCAGGGGATTTTATATTTGATTGCCGATGCTAAAAAAATCCAGTTTTGGTTTATGGCATTTCATTTTCTGACCGAATATAACATTCAAATTCAGGGTTAGAAGCAGAGTTTTTTCAACGCAGGGCTTTAGCAGGCCCATCAGTCTTTTATGTCAGCGCAGCTTAAAAACAAATAGGTATATAGCCAATACGACACGAAAAAACATAAAAGACCACATATTTATAGACTCTTATTGCCAACAAATGATTATAAAGGCCACAATTAAGTCATTTTATTGAAATTCGCCATTATTATAATATAATAGTCCATAAACAAGCCGTTATAAGCATTAATTGCAGTTAATATGCGAAAAGTAGGACATTATGGATATTTATTCACTATCAGACAATGATATAGAGAAAGAGCTTGGCAATCGAATCAAATTACTTCGGCTGCGAAAAAATATTACCCAAAAAGCGCTGGCGGAGGCGGCGGCATTATCACTTAATGTCATTAAGTCGCTTGAGTCGGGTCGTGGCAAGCTTTCAACGCTTATCGCCGTTTTACGGGAGTTGGGCGCGCTGGAACACCTGGATAGCTTTATCCCGGTGACATCAATAAGCCCGATACAGCTAGCCAAAATGAGGGGCAGGCAACGCGAACGGGCTTCAGGCCAGCGTCTTAAAGATAAAGCAAAGGATAAAGTGGAATGGTGAAGAAGGTTGACACCGCCATGGTGACATTATGGGGCGATGCGGTGGGCGCAGTGGCGTGGCTGGAGGATCGTGCCTACGGCATTTTTGAATTTGAGTCAGACTTTCTAAAAAAAGGACTTGATATCTCACCCCTCCTCATGAGTCTGGATGACGCGCGTAAAGGGGATGGCAAGTTCTCGTTTCCCTCTCTTAACAAAGACACTTTTCTAGGTTTGCCGGGGATGTTGGCCGATGCCCTGCCAGATAAATTTGGTAACAGCATCATTGATGTCTGGCTGGCGCGTAGTGGCCGTGATGTCGCTAGTTTCAGTCCAGTTGAACGGCTTTGTTACATGGGCAAACGCGGCATGGGGGCCTTGGAGTTCTCGCCTGCAATAACCCAAAAATACGATGCCCCGGCACAGGTCGAGGTATCGGCGCTGGTGGAACTTGCCCAGGAGATTATGAGTGAACGTTATGTGGAATCGCCCACTATGATTTTAATATGGCAGGTGCCTATAGCTACGAACAGGTATTTACTGTTATGCGAAAGTTGCGTCTGAGCCAAGCAGAGGCCGTTGAGCAATATCGACGCATGTTATTCAACATTATTGCCCGCGACCTGCATGATCATACCTAGAATATTGCCTTCCTTATGTGGCCTTACGGCAAGTGGAGGCTATCCCTGGC
>CAJVXD010000200.1 GCA_913009675.1 uncultured bacterium
GAGATATATCAGTGTGACTGGAGTTCAGACGTGTGCTCTTCCGATCTATGCTCGGCTTTATCTGGACCTGATTTATGCCGTCCAGTTTGTATTCAACAGGGTCTTCAACGGTCGAAATATTCTTATGAGGTGTCTTTATCTCATTCAGTGCCGCATAGAGGGTCGTGGTCTTCCCGCTTCCGGTAGGGCCTGTAACCAGGATTAAACCATGCGGACTCTTTATGGCACCCCTAAATTTATTAAGGTCCTCGGCCTCAAATCCTAGTTCTCCAAGATCTAATGGTGTTGTTGATTTATCCAGTATCCTCATAACTACCTTTTCTCCGTAGATAGTAGGCATAGAGGATACCCTGATATCTATACCCTTCTTTTCGACCCTGACCAGAAAGGACCCGTCTTGAGGAAGTCGTCTTTCTGCTATGTCCATATTTGCAAGTATCTTTACCCTGGAGACAATGGCAGGAAGAAGATGCTTTGCCGGAGGCGGTATCTCGTAAAGTACGCCATCTATCCTATATCTTATATTTATCTTGTTTCTAAAGGGCTCTATATGTACATCACTTACCCTGTCTTTTATAGCCTGCATGAGCAAAAGATCCACTAGTTTTACTATAGGTGCTTCTTCAGCCCTCGCAATCAATTCGTCCAGGCTGAGATCCTGTTGCTGATCACGCTTCTGAGTCTCAAATTCCTCAAGTTCATATGAATCGTTTATTGCCTCCTTTAGCAAATCCTCCTTTCCATAAAACTCGTCTATTGCTCTTTGAATATCAGATTTTGTAGCTATAATAGGGTTTATCTCACAGCCTGTCATGTGCCTTAGATTATCTATCGTGATTAAATCGAGTGGGTCCACAAATGCTACGGTAAGGGAATTCAGGTGTTTTGAGATGGGTAGCAGTATACGCCCGCGTGCATATTCTTCAGGAATCAGTTTTGAAAACCCCTGGCCCTCGGCAGGCCGTAAAAGACCTTTTGCATAAGATGCATAGGGGATAGACAGCTGTTTCGCAAGGGCTACTACTATATCCTTTTCTGAAGCCAGGCCAAGATTAACCAGTGTATCGCCGAGCTTACCGCCTTCTTTTTTCTGCACCTCTATCGCCTTCTCCAGTTCCTCTTTTGTAATAATCTTTCCGTTGAGAAGTATTTTCCCCAGCTTATCCCTGGATTTTTTCATCTTCTACCCGCATCTCCATTTAATCTCTCTATATTATTGTAGCCATAAAAATTTACCTGCCTTTTTGCCGATGTAGCTATAGTGCCTTGCTTCTGTCAAAGAACAAGCAGGAGAGCACCGAAATACTGTCATTGTGAGGCCTAAAGCAGGCTCAGATGAACTCAACGCCCTATAGGTTGACTGCCTAGTAGATCCAGCCAGTTACTGATCTCCTTCTCTCTGAGGACCTCTGGTTTATCCTGTTCACGTTCCGAGATATTCCCCAGTAGCTGCGAAGTCTCTCTAACGACGTGAGGCGTAATGAATATTATGAGTTCTTTATCTAATTTGCTCCTTGTCTTGTAGCGAAAGGCCATGCCTAAAACAGGTATATCTCCCAGAAAAGGGACCTTTTGAAAGGTGTCGGTGTCGTCTCTGGAGATGAGCCCGCCTATGACAACGGTCTCGCCATCTTTGACCATAACAGTAGTCTTGGCACTTCTTGTTTGAGGGTCAACAAATTTTGTACCGCCGTTGGTCCCGGCAAAAAACTGAGAAACAACAGGGACTACCACCGTAGGTTCTATATGCATGGTCACATAACCATCTGTGTTTATCTGCGGCGTAACCTCCAATGTAATGCCTGTCTCGATCCTTTCAGCAGAATTAGTCGCTTGAGTAGCAGTGTTTCCGCTCGATGCCAGTGTAGTAACACTCGCCACAGCAGTATCAGCGGTAAGCTTTATAACGGCCTTTTCATTATTCATGGTAAGGACCTTTGGTCTTGCCAGGATCCTTGTGTTGCCATTGCTCAACAACGCACTCAAGACAAAACTCATGCCGCTCATATTCATAGTTCCATCTGTGGAAATAAGGTCTTTGTCCAAGAGGGGTCCATGCAGGGGCCATTTCGTGTTCAACTGCGGCCCTGTATAGGCCCCGAACGAAGTACCCCACTTCAGACCCAGCTGATCAGCAAGGGTAGTAGAAGTTTCCAATACCTCTACCTCTATCATGACCTGAGGCGTTCTGGTATCCAATCTCGAAAGCACATCCTCAATTATAGAAAACTGGCTTGGTACATCCGTTATTATAAGACTATTAGATCTTTTGTCAGCTATGATCTTCCCGTTTTCGGAAAGGAGGTTCTTGATAACCGAAAATATCTCAGGTTCTTCAGATGTCCCGCCTTCCTTTGTAGGCGGAGATGAAAGCTGGGCGTATTTTAGCTCGTATATCTTTGTTATGGTTTCGACACCTGTCTTGCCGGATTCCTTGACTATAAAGATACTGCTTCCCGGCTCTTGTTCATAAGATCGGAAGAGCACACGTCTGAACTCCAGTCACACTGATATATCTCGTATGCCGTCTTCTGCTTGAAAAAAAAAAACATCAT
>CAJVXD010000201.1 GCA_913009675.1 uncultured bacterium
CATGTACGAGTTCGGTGGAGGACTGACCCACATGTGAGAGTGGCAGGTATGCATTGTTTTTTTCCTGCACGAGACGTTTTTTTTTTCAAGCAGAAGACGGCATACGAGATATATCAGTGTGACTGGAGTTCAGACGTGTGCTCTTCCGATCTCGCACCAGGTTCCTCGCATAGCCCACGCCAAGCACAACAAAAAACAGTGTTATCCAGTAAAACTCTTTTTCAGTAACAAATTGAAGACTGCCTATGCTGGGGACCGGGATATTGATCCCGGTAATGCCCTTAGTCAAGGATTCCCAGTGGATAAAGACAAATTCAAAGATAAACTGGGCTGCTAAAGTGGCTATGCAAAGATAAAGACCCTTTACCCTGAGAGATGGTATGCCGATAATCATACCCGCGAATGCTGCAATTAGACCGGCAAAGGGGATGGACAACCAGAAAGAAAATCCCAGACGGGTGACAAGGATGGCCGAGGTATAGGCCCCCACACCCACAAAAGCGGCATGTCCAAGAGAAATCTGCCCGGTAAATCCAGTCAGGAGATTAAGGCCAACGGCCGCTATGATGGCAAAACCGATCATATTGGCCACATAAAGGAGATATGCATTGGCCACAAAGGGAAAAATTATCAAAAACATAAAGAACAGTCCCAGGCAGAATTTTACAAAGAGAGACTGAAAAATCTCTTCGTCCTTTATGTATGTCTCTTTAAAATCTCCGCATCTCATAGTCTAAAGCCGGTCCCATTATGACGGGCTATTCATTATTTATTTTTTAATCCGCAATCGTATCTTCTCAATAAAACGGGGTAAATCCTCTGCTGTTACCGCGACTTATTGAGATGTTATCCGCAATCCAAAATCCAAAATCGGTTAGACTCTCTCAATCAGCTCTTTACCAAACAGCCCATAGGGCCGCACCATGAGAATAATCACTAATATAATAAAGGGGGCCATCCCCTTGGCGCCCCCTCCGATGAGGGGATCAATATAAAGACCGGTTAAATTTTCCAAGATCCCGATAATAAAACCACCTAATATAGCCCCTCCGATGCTGTCGAGGCCGCCCAAAATAATAACGGCCAAAACCTTCAGGGCAATATCTCCCATATATACGCTTATACCGCTGATGTTACCGATAACAATCCCGCCTATAACAGAGGCCATGGCGCCGAAACACCAGGCCAAGGCAAATACCCATCTCACGCTGATGCCCATAGAAAGGGCAGCCTGCTGGTCGTTTGCCGTTGCCCGCATGGCAATACCGGTCCTGGAAAATTTAAAGATCAGGAGAAAAATTATGGTTCCAATAATGGCAAAGATAAAGCCCCACAAGAGCCCCGAGGGGACCACGGCAAAACCGAGGAGCAGGGGTTCTGGTGGAAAAATCTCCGGAAAAGTCCGGAAAGAAGGTGTCCATATCATGTACATGAGTCCTCTAAGGATCAGCCCCAGTCCGATAGTAACCATTATTACCGAGATAATCGGTTCACCGATAAGGGGTCTTAAGATAAGTCGTTCGATTACAAAACCGAGGGCACATGCCATAAGAAGGGTAATGATGAAGGCAAGATAGAAAGGGGCCTTCAATTGTAGCAGGGCAGTCAAACAAACAAAGGCGCCAAGGGTCATAAACTCACCCATGGCCAGATTAAGGACACTGGTGGCTTTATAGATAAGCACGAAACCGAGGGCAATCAATCCGTATACACCACCGGTCGCCAGGCCGGTAACAATAACCTGAATCAGGATATCCATATGAGTTGGGCCCCTTCTCTTAGGTTCGTTTCCGGCAAAAATAGCATTCGTGAATGCGTTGTGTCAATAGCTTAGGTGATCAAACAGAGAATCGTCAGAGCCCTTTACAGCGTGCTTGCTATCACCACCTTCTGGATCTGGCTGGTCCCCTCATATATCTGGGTGATCTTGGCGTCACGCATCATCCTTTCCACAGGATATTCCTTTACATAGCCGTATCCTCCCAACAGTTGGACCGCATCTGTCGTGACCTTCATGGCTGTTTCTGCTGCCAAGAGCTTTGCCATGGCTGAATAGCGGATTGTTTCCCTGGGAAGTCTGTCCAAGTTCTTGGGGAGGCCCTCGAAGAGAGAGGCAGCCTTATAAGACAACTGCCTGGCCGCTTCGACCTGGGTCGTCATGTCCGCCATCATCCATTGAAGGCCCTGGAAGGAGAAGATCGGCTTACCGAACTGGGTCCTTTCTTTTGTGTATTGAACAGCATAATCGAGGGCGCCCTGGGCGATGCCAACGGCCTGGACAGCAACCGGGATCCTCGTAAGGTCCAGCGTCTTCATTAGAATTGGAAAGCCCATGCCTTCCTGAAGCAGGATATTTGCGGCCGGAACCCTGACATCAGATCGGAAGAGCACACGTCTGAACTCCAGTCACACTGATATATCTCGTATGCCGTCTTCTGCTTGAAAAAAAAAAATAAATAACACTAACACACCTCTCTCCTAGCTGCTTACTTCTTACTGTTTGCCTATAGCTTGTCGACCGATGATATCTT
>CAJVXD010000202.1 GCA_913009675.1 uncultured bacterium
AAAGTGATAGTGATAACTGTAGTACAAGTGCTAGGTCTGGTACGGTAGTGTCTTGATCGTGGCGGGGACTTCCTCTACTTTTTCTTTTATCTTCTTTTTTTTTTAATGCTACGGCGACCACCGAGATCTACACTCTTTCCCTACACGACGCTCTTCCGATCTAGGCATGAAGGAAGATACTATAAAAAACAGGAAGGTGCATAATGGAAAGGCATTTTGACGAAGAATTAAAGAGGTTAAATACCGATCTTTTAAAGATGGCGGCGCTGGCCGAAGTTGCTATTTATAAGTCAGTTGAATCCTTAAAGAATAGGGATAAAGAGCTGGCAGAGACGGTGGTTGAAGAAGATAGTAAGATCGATGAATTGGAGCTCGTCATTGAAGAGCGGGCCATTGATCTTCTTGCGCTTCGGCAGCCAATGGCCCGGGACCTCAGATTTATCACCACCGGAATGAAGATAAATGCCGAGGTAGAGCGGATAGCAGACCTCGCTGTGAATATTGCGCAAAGAGTTTTTGAATTGGCAGATAAGCCCTTACTAAAGCCCTTGATAGATATCCCAAAATTGGCCGGCGTTGCCCGTAAAATGGTGAAAGGTGCTATCGATGCCTTTGTAAATCGCGATGAAGATTTGGCAAAGAAGATTATTCTTTCCGACCCGGAAGCCGATAATTTAAGAAATCTGGTACAGCAGGAATTAATAAACGATTATATGCTTAAGGATAGCACAACCGCACCCCGGGCAGTCCCTCTCCTTTTAATTGCCCGCCATCTGGAGAGGATCTGTGACCACGCTACGAATATCGCTGAAGACGTCATCTATATGGTTAAGGCTAAGATCGTAAGGCACCGTACTGAAAAGATAAGGGATAATCACAGATAAGCACCTTTTATAAACCCTTCGACCTCGGTTCCGCCGCACTCACCGTAAACTGCTCAGGACAAGTTTTCCCGTCAGCAACAGTCCAGTTTTTAGAAGTGTCTCGTCGTCATTGCAAACACTATGACTTTGTCATTGCGAGCGAAGCGAAGCAATCTCAACTCTTTACTAAGTATCACCCCTAAAAAATGTTTGACAAATATTTCCAGCTATTGTATTATGCACATATGTGCATAACAGGAGGTTGATATGAGGCCGAAAAAAACCAGATGGATTAAATGTGACCCCGGCGAACGGTGTTTTAGGCCAAAATGTAAATCGGTTAATAAGCTTAAAGGGGTGAGCTTGACTATCGATGAATTTGAGGCGGTCCGCCTTTCGGATTTAGAAGGACTACCGCAGGAAAAAGTGGCTAAAAAAATGAAGGTACATCGTTCGACTATATCAAGGATCTTAGACGCTGCTCATAAAAAGATAGCAGATGCCTTGGTCAATATTAAAGCTATCAAGGTAGAGGGCGGCTGCTGTAAGATTGTTCAATAAAATTAAAACCAAAATAAAGGGAAAATGTATGCAAAAAAATATTCATGAAAAAAAGCAGTTAGGTTTTTTTGAGAAATATTTAACGGTATGGGTAATTGCCTGCATAGGGTTTGGTATCCTTCTCGGGAAAACAGCCCCGGCCATAGCGCAATATCTCGATAGTCTTGCTATTTATGTCAATAAGGCGCCGGTTGTTTCTATCCCGATCGCTATCTGTTTATTTTTTATGATGTATCCGATTATGGTTAAGATTGATTTTGCTGAAGTCGTCAAGGCAGGAAGATCACCAAAACCTGTCAGTTTAACCTTATTTGTTAACTGGGCTATAAAACCGTTCACCATGTATGGCATTGCCTTTTTGTTCCTGGGTATTTTGTTTAAGGGGCTGATTGGGACCGGGGCGGTTGACCTTGTTAAACTTCCGCCCGGGGCGGATTGGGCATTAGGTTCTCTTCATGGAGCAGGGATTGTCGTCATGCAGGAAGGTATAAAAATGCTCCAGGTCCCTTTATGGAGGAGTTATTTTGCCGGATGCATTCTTCTTGGAATCGCTCCTTGCACGGCAATGGTTTTAGTGTGGAGCTTTTTATCTAAAGGAAACGATGGGCATACCCTGGTTATGGTTGCCATCAATTCCCTGACCATGCTCTTACTCTACGGTGTATTAGGCGGATTTCTTCTCGGTGTCGGCAAAATGCCGGTCCCCTGGCAGGCGTTACTCCTGTCAATAGCTGTTTATGTCGCCTTACCGCTTGTAGCCGGTTACTTCTCAAGAAAATTGATTATATCGCATAAGGGGATAGACTGGTTTAATGAAAAGTTTTTACATATCTTGTCGCCGGTTTCAATCGTTGCGTTGCTTTTTACTTTAGTGCTCTTGTTCTCTTTTAAAGGTAAGATTATCCTTGCCCAACCGCTGACCATTTTGTGGATTGCGATACCGCTTTTTATTCAGACCTGTCTGATCTTTACATTTACTTACTGGATGGCAAAAAAACTGCATTTGAGATATGAAGACGCGGCTCCTTCGGCGATGGTAGGCGCCAGTAATCATTTTGAGGTT
>CAJVXD010000203.1 GCA_913009675.1 uncultured bacterium
CATACGAGATATATCAGTGTGACTGGAGTTCAGACGTGTGCTCTTCCGATCTACAAGCAAAAGCCAAATTAGTTCATTCCCGCGTAAGCGGGAATCTCGATGAGAAAATTTTTAGATGTCCGTTTCTACAGGCATGGCATGATTTTGAATCTCAAAAAATTTTCTCGTCAATGGATATCCGCTAATTTAGACACGAGGGAAGCAAAAGATAAAATTACAGGTTTCCTCTTTTCTTACAGCTTACAGCTTAAGGCTTAAAGCTGAATTTATGAACCTTTCTGAATTCTCAGTCAAACGTCCGGTTACCATATTCATGCTATTCCTAGGAGTAGTATTGGTAGGGTTTGTGTCATTGACGCGCCTTCCTGTTGAATTGAAACCAAACGTAGCATATGGGGATATAAGTATAATTGTAGCAGTCAGAGGAGGTATGCCTCCGGAAGAAGTAGAGACACTCGTTACAAAACCTATAGAAGAAGCAGTCAGCAGTGTGTCTTACTTGGATAATATATATTCGACTTCAAAGGCAGGAGAGTCCAGGGTCTGGCTTGAGTTTGAACCAGGCACTAATATGAATTTTGCTGCCCTTGAGGTGCGTGAAAAGTTTTCGAAGATAAGAGACAAACTGCCTAAGGAGATAGAGAAGCCTATAATAGCTCAATACAAAGAGTCTGATATGCCTATTTTGATTCTGGCAGTTAGCGGAAGAGGTTATACGCCTGAGATGTTAAGAAAGATCGTTGATGAGCAGGTAAAGGAAAGGATTCTGCGAGTCGAAGGGGTAGCAAACGTAGATGTCTATGGCGGTAGAGAACGTAAGATATTGGTGGAGGTGGATAAAAATAAATTATACAAATATAATATCCCTATGGCGCATGTTGTCAATGCGCTGGGTGCGAATAATTTAAACTTACTGGCCGGGGACATTGAACGCAGGAAGGATAAATTTCTTATAAGGATCATAGGTGAGTTTGAGTCGATTGCGGACATAGAAAACATAGGGATTATTACGACGCCGCAAGGCTCTATCATTAAACTTAAGGAGATTGCAAGGGTCAGGGATTCATTTCTGGAACCTACGAATTATGCAAGGACGAACATAGAACCCGTAGTTTCTATTTATATACAGAAGGAATCCACGGCCAATACGATACAGGTCGTTTCGAATATCCAAAAAGAGATAGAACGTTTGAAAAGAAGGTTGAATAAGAATATATTTATAAGGGCAACGCTGAATCAGTCAGATACAATAAAAGAGGCTATAAATGCCGTAAAGACGTCTCTTTTATACGGGGCCATGCTTGCCGTCCTTGTACTTTTGTTGTTTTTGAGAGATCCGAGTGCGACTTCTATAATAGCAGCCACTATTCCCATATCAGTTATGGCGACCTTTATCTTGATGTATTTTCATAAGATTTCGATAAATGTCATGACGCTTAGCGGCCTGGCGCTAGGTATAGGTATGTTAGTCGATAATTCTATAGTAGTGCTGGATAATATTGATAAAAAGAAAAAAGGCATCGAATTTTCTAGAGAGGGCTGGAAAGAGCAGTATAGTCATGCTGTTGTTCAAGGGGCTTCGGAAGTGTCTATCGCTATAATCGCTTCCACTGTAACTACTATAATAGTCTTTTTGCCTTTTGTGTTTGTAAATAAGGCTACGCGTATGTTATGGAGCGGCCTTGCCTTAACCGTGACATATTCTCTTTTGAGCTCACTTTTTGTTGCCTTAACCCTTATCCCTATGATGTCGGATAGGATGAAGCGGATATATACCCGTCCTCAAAGGCCTAAAAAACCGATGTTCCAAAGGTATAAGTTTTGGAATATAAAAGAATGGTATAGGAGATTGCTTGCCAGAGGACTAAAGCTTAGATATGTGTTTGTATCCGGCGCTTTTTTGATCTTGGCGCTGGCCTTATTACTGGGAGGAAAAATAGATCGGGAATTTATGGCTGGTACAGAAGAGGGCAGGTTTACTATATTCGTGGAATTGGACCCGGGGGCAAAGCTTGATATCACTGATAGGATGGTAAAAGAGATCGAAATTATCCTTTCGAAAATACCGGAAGTAAAAACATTTACCTCACGAGTAGAACCCTGGTCCAGCAAGATATATGTGAAACTTCTACCGCTTGCTCAGAGAACACGTACTACCAAGGCTGTTATCGATGATATCCGTACTGAGGCCCAGGCAGTGGATAGGAAATACAAAGGAGGGTTTGTATATTTTTCAGAAATAGAAGAGAAGGGGTTTAAGGAGATCGTGGTAGATCTTTATGGATACAAGTACGCTACGTTAAAAGAGCTTGCAGTTTCTATAGATCGGAAGAGCACACGTCTGAACTCCAGTCACACTGATATATCTCGTATGCCGTCTTCTGCTTGAAAAAAAAAAAAAAAAAACAAAGAATACAAAAGCACAATATGACAGAAACACAA
>CAJVXD010000204.1 GCA_913009675.1 uncultured bacterium
GTCGAAGTTATTGAGATGTGTGGTATGGAGTTAAGGACCGAAAATAAACCTGAAAACTAAGTATGTTTTTCTTTTTTTTTTCAAGCAGAAGACGGCATACGAGATATATCAGTGTGACTGGAGTTCAGACGTGTGCTCTTCCGATCTCGCTCCTGTTTTGCCTCATTCACCGCGTTGAAGCTTGGTTTAACCTCATTAGGAGGATTCACGTCCTGCAGTTTAACCGTAACTATCTCGATGCCTGTTTTGTAGAAATCCAGTATCTTCTGAAGCCGTTCTTGCACTACATTATTTATCTCCACCCTCCTGGTAGTGAGCGCTTCGCTGACAGAATTATCGCCTATCACCTGTCTCATCACTGCTTCAGATATATTGCGGATGGTCTCACGCTGGTCCCGCACGTTAAACAAAAACTTTACAGGGTCTTTGATCTTAAACTGGACTATCCACTCTACCACCAAGACGTTAAGGTCGCCCGTCAGCATAAGTGATTCGCCAAAATAGTCCCTTGAGGAATACTGGGTCTTTACGCCTGGCCGTATCGTCCTGAATCCAAATTCCTCTTTGTAGATATACCTCACCTTAACATTATTGGCCTTCTCTATGCCCATAGGGATCTTAAAATGCAGGCCGGGATTTGTGGTGCGGACATATTTCCCAAAGCGCCTTATTACCCCTACCTCGTCAGGCCCGACTGAATAAAGGCCCGAAAAGATAAATATCAATACCAGCAAACCGCCAACGGCCGGAAATATGTATTTTTTGATATCGGCTATCTGCGGATACTTACCTTTGGCTCCTCCTCCTAATAATTCTCCCGGTGTGTTAAACTCCATATATCCTCCTCAATGTTAGGCCCTCTAATTGAGGCCCTGATAGATTTGAAAACAATCAGTTCATATGATATACTTTATATTAGCCGATAAGGGCAAACCCTAGAGAAATCAGGGGGCGCAAAACCAACAGGCCTAAGTCCGCCAAGGCGGATAAGGCGGCTGGGTTACCACGCGATGAAAAGCCGACGCTAAAAGCCTTTATCGGCTTTTTTTTACTACCTCCTTCCATATCTCATTAAATTCATTCTCGAGCACAAAAAAAGGAGCTATGCTGCATCCTGTAAAATTCTTTATCTTGTTTATGGCGTCTACATCCCTTGGATTCAACATGACAACGCTTACTATGCCCTTTTCCTTGTTTACGGGAATAATGGCCGCATCCTTCATTAATTCAACGGGTACCTTCTCAAGGAGGGTCTTTAACTCGCCGTTTTTATCTAATACCCTTGGCTCATAGTGCGGGATATTCAACTGCATCTCCAGGGCCCTTGTAATGTCGCCTGAGGAGGCCATGCCAAGGCCTATCACGCTCTGGCCTATCTTTTCACCTGTAGACCAATGTTTATTCAGTGCACGCTCCAGTTGTGCAGTATCTATAATACCTAATTCTATGAGGATCTGGCCCAACGGCCTGTATTTGAAGCTATCGCCCTTTCCGCGCCTTGGCTTAGAAAAGACCTTTGATCCTGGAGGGATCGATTCTTTTTTTGTAACACTCCTGCGGTTAACGAGGAAGTTACTTCCCGAGAGTGTCTTTAGATAGCGCTTTATCTCTGCTATTATCTCCATGAGCTCTACTATGCTCTGTAATTTCCGGTCCGTATTATTTACTATGGCTATAGAAATAGTCATCAGCGGGGTATTGGACATCCGCCCCTTCCTATCCTTTACAACTATATACCTGGTTTCTCTGTCCTGAGGGCTGTAATGAAAAGGGGCTATCCTGTTGAATCTCAATATTGATTCTGATGCTATAAGCCTATCGTGTTCAGGGGTCGTCACTACAACAAAATCATCCCCTCCTATATGGCCAACGAAATCCGATTTGTTTCCGTAGCTTTTTACCGTAGTGGATACAATATATGCGGTGTGCCGTATGACACTATCACCCTTCATATATCCGTATTTATCATTGAACGATTTAAAATTATCTATATCGTAATAGGCAACCGAAAAATTCCCCCCGCCTTCGATCCTTGACTGGATCACCTTTTCTATCTCCCTGTTGCCTGGAAGTTTCGTCAATGCATTTGCGTGCAGCTGGTGCATGGTCCTGCGCAGAGCCATCTCTAACCTGACCTCCAGATCTATGGGGTCAGGCGGGTTTGCAATATAATCATCCACCCCCTGCTCTATCTCGAGCATCCTCTTTCTTATCTGCTTCCTGTCTATTAATATGATTACGGGTATATGCGCGGTGAGAAAATCTTCCTTCAGGGTCTTTGACACCTCGAGCCCCCCTGTTGCAGGTAGATTGGAGTCTATGATGATTATGTCCGGTTGTTCTCAGATCGGAAGAGCACACGTCTGAACTCCAGTCACACTGATATATCTCGTATGCCGTCTTCTGCTTGAAAAAAAA
>CAJVXD010000205.1 GCA_913009675.1 uncultured bacterium
GATAGTTAGATGTGAATTGTTTTTTTTTTTTAATGATACAGCGCCCACCGAGATCTACACTTCTTCCCTACACGACGCTCTTCCGATCTCCTGTGAATTATTTTGTGCTCGAGGAATGCAAAGGTTTACCAGCGGCACGTCTTCTGAGAAGTACCATATCAGACAATGAGGTCGGTTATGCTTCCAGTTTCACCGAGGACGCCGCCAAGCTTTTTAAAGCTAGCCAATGGATCGATCTTAGTCAACAGGTAAAAGATTATTACTTGCCATTAGACCCGGAAACTGGTACGTTAAAAAAGAGTTTGAAATTATTTTTTCTTGGTTTCTCAAAGAAATTGATTCGTTCATTGATGCGAAATACATTTCAAACTTATTTTAAGCTGCCAAATCGATTGCAGCGAAGAACGCTTGTTAAAGATTATTTTGATGCAGAGTCATTCTCACAAATATTTATCAACAGAAAATTCAATCCAACGTTTAAGTATAGCGTCCTTGATATAAAATCTGAATTTGGAAAGCTCGTGATAGGTATAGTGTCCCATTTTAATAGTACAGGTTTCCTGTCTCTCTAGATCCAGCCAATTCATTGATGATTTATCACCTTTCCAGCTCTTTGAGATGGATCTGATCTTATCATAATCTGTCGCATCAGTACCTGACAGTTCAGAATTCATGAGGCCAAAAAGATTGAAATGAGATTCCTTTGTTTCTGAATTTCCAACCTTTCTTCCCGCAGATGGGTTGTCACCGCCAATTTTTATGAATTGGAGTGGTTGTTCAATTATCCTTCCCCGGATTTTTATTAATAACCTGACTAAATTTTCAGATATTAACTGATTTGTCTCGATACTATCTCTGATCTTGATAATTGCAATTGCATCGAAATAGGGAATTTTAGGGTTGTGCTCCTTTTTGGCAAATTCCCGAAATTGTTTGGCAAATGCGATCTGTGTACTTCCCTGTTTGATTCCCTTATCTCCGTATAGCATCAAAGGGTAATAATAGTACAGCCATCTTTTAGCCAGATATATCAGGGGAATATTATGAAAACCATTTTTTGGGTATTCATTTGGGTTCTCAATGATATAATCAAGAATGCTTGTCTTTCCATGGTCAATGTGGCCCATGAGAGTAACTATTGGAGCACTCTTCTCTAAATGCTTAGACTCAACCTTTAGGATTTCCTCTTCTTTAGAGAGCTTTTCTTTCAAATTAACCTTATAATCATAAGCAATCTCTCGTGCAAACTTTTCATCAATATTCTGATTAATAGTAAGAAACTTGCCCTTCTTTACCAAGTCGGTTAGAAGTTGTGAGGGTTTTTTACCTAACTTTACAGCTAGATCTTTAATCGTAATTGGAAAACTCACCTCAATGACATTCTCCTCAATTTCCTTACGATCCAGTTCTTTAACCTCTTGTTTAATAATCTCAGCTGTATCTTCATCCACACTAGACATGTGGTTTTTCACAGGAAAATTAAGCGCTTTTAACTTCTTGATTAACTCTTTACTATCTATGTTTAGCTCTTTAGCTAGCTCATGAATTCTCATCTTTAGTTGTCTCCTTTTTCTCCTCTTTTGTTTTTTCTCCCGCAGTCACCGTTTTCTTTGCCTCTTCTATTATGCTAGCAGCCTTTTTCTTTCCTATACCCTTAAGCGAAGAGAGTCCAGCTGCTCCGGCCTTAGTCAAAGAGTTTAAATTATTATACCCGGCATCTACCAAAGTAGCAGCCACTTTCTTACCTACAGCTTTTAATGCAAGCAGTTTCTTAATACTTTCTTCAATGCTTTCTCGAGAACGAACGTCTATCTCCCAACCTACTAGTTTTGAAGCCAAGCGAACATTCTGTCCCTTACGTCCGATAGCTAAAGAGAGCTGGTCAGCAGCAACTAAAACTTTGGCTCTCCTGTTATCGCGATCTAATTCAATCATTGAAATAACTGCCGGGGAAAGTGCCATCTTAATAAATTCTTTTACATCCTCGCTCCATCTTACAATATCAATCTTCTCTCCTCTTAACTCCTCAATTATGCTCTTTACCCGTGAACCTCTTATTCCAACACAAGCACCGACACAATCAACTTTATCGTCTTTGGACAAGACAGCGATCTTTGTCCTCTCGCCGGGATCGCGGGCAATTCCTTTTACCTCGACAATTCCCTCGCCAATTTCCGGAACCTCTAAATTAAATAGTTTGCGGACTAAGCCTTCATGCCGCCGGGAAAGAATTATCTGCACACCTCTTTCCTTCTTAACCTCATAGAGAAAAGCTTTAACCCTCTCACCAATACGAACGTAGATCGGAAGAGCGTCGTGTAGGGAAAGAGTGTAGATCTCG
>CAJVXD010000206.1 GCA_913009675.1 uncultured bacterium
CTTCCGATATCATGTTTTCTATTTAAATCGAGGACTATGGTCGCTTCCTGCACCGCATTGCGTTCGAACTGCTTTACTATCAATTTATTATGCCGGGCCGTGGAAGGCCAATGGATACGACTCATTGAATCACCACGCTGATATTCCCTCACCCCAAAAAATTCGTGGCTGTCTCCGCTTATCTTAGCAGTCTCTACCCCCATCCATGAAACAGAACCGCTTGCAAGGGGCGGAAAACTGAATATCTTGAAAAGTTTCGGATAGACAAGTATATCCGAAAACACATCAAGCCTTTTCTTCATCTTAAAAAACCCAAGGGCATCCTGAGAGATGATAAACATGGGCCCTAATCTCCAGGGCCCTCTTTTATAACAAGTAATCACATAACTAGCGTTTTTAATCTCTCTGCCGTCCATCTTCAAGACAAACAAAGAAGATTCTTCTTCTCCCAGAGACCCCCCCGGGAATCTGTCGACTATCTCAAAGAAATAAGCACCTAAACTGCGCCTATTCTGGATACTGATCCTGACATTTAGCACATCGTCTTCATATGCCGTATCATGCAGATCTCTCTTTATGCCGATATCAGGGATGGTAAGCTGTAGGTGTACAAATGATAGCACAAACATAACGAATGCTATCACAAAGAATATGTATACCATTGTTATGTCGGTATTCCATGCAATGGCAAGGAGGATAATAACTGTTATGAGGAGAAAGATGCTCTTGGAGGTAAACATAGGTTTAGGTCATGGCTCATAGGCCATGGCTGTCCAAATTAATGTCATTGCTTCGCGTCGTCCGTCTGCGGCATCCGAGACTTAGTAGCTATCAGCTATGAGCTATCATACCGGTGCTGCTACCTTTTTTAATATATGGCTTACTATATCCCTTGCGGTAAGGCCTCTTACAACAGACCTGGGTTGAAGGATAAGCCTGTGTTTCAGCACCGAATAGGCCAGTCTTTTCACGTCGTCTGGTATTACATAATCTCTTTTATCAAGGAATGCCAGCACTCTGGCAGTCCGCATGAGGGCGAGGGAGGCACGAGGGCTCGCCCCCAGTTTTATATCACCCGGCAGGTTTCTGGTGGTAGAAATTATCCTTACGATATAATCGGCTATATTTGGCTCTACATGGACTGACGTCACCACATTCTGTAACTCCACGATATCCTGCATATCCACCACGCTCTTTAAATCCTCCAGAGGTGATTGCTTCAGATTCCTTGTCAGGATATTCACCTCTTCATGGTTCGAAGGATATCCAACGCCAAGCTGCATTACGAACCTATCGACCTGGGATTCCGGAAGCGGATATGTGCCGTGAAATTCTACGGGGTTCTGCGTAGCTATGACAAAAAATGGGACAGGGAGCTGTCTTAATATGCCATCGACGGTTACCTTAAACTCCTGCATGGCTTCCAGAAGGGCCGACTGGGTCCTGGGCGTAGTGCGGTTTATTTCATCAGCAAGAACTATATTCGCGAATATAGGCCCCTGCCTAAACTCAAACTCTCCCACCTTTTGATTATATATAGAAACCCCTGTTACATCTGAAGGTAAAAGGTCAGGGGTGAACTGGATCCTTTTAAAATCAGCTTTTATGGATTTTGCCAGGGAACGTGAAAGCATTGTCTTACCAAGCCCTGGAACATCTTCCAGCAATACATGCCCATTACTGATAAGTCCTACGACCACAAGCTCTATGACCTCTCTTTTACCCACAATCACCTTTGAAATGTTATCTATTAATCTTTGTGGTACCTCATGGAGATCTGGCATATAATTCTCCTTTCTATATAAAAATTAACTCACTTCGTTTGCTAATGCACGGATTTTCTTTTTACTATAACATACAGGGCAATCATTGTCAAAAAAATAACCCGCGGGTAATCTCTCACCCGCGGGTTGATTTTTTCGATGCTGGCTATCGGTCTCAAACTATGAGCTATGAGCCATGAGCCATGAGCTAATCAATACATCCCTCCCATTCCTCCTGAAGGCATTCCTCCCGGAGGCATTGCCGGACCGGGTTTTTCCTGCTCAGGTATATCTGATATCAAGACCTCTGTCATCAATAACAGCCCTGCTACACTGGCTGCATTTTCAATGGCAGTCCTCGATACCTTCGTGGGGTCTATAATCCCTGCCGATATCATGTCAACATATTCCTCTTTCTCGGCATCAAACCCGATGTTCTCTTTCTCGTTCCTTACCTTATTGACCACGACTGAATCTTCGAGCCCTGCGTTCCTTACTATCTGCCTTATGGGCTCTTCAAGCGCCT
>CAJVXD010000207.1 GCA_913009675.1 uncultured bacterium
TTTTTGGGCTGTGGCCCGTGAGAAAAGCCTCTTTATTTTTTGCGGGCATGGTGTCCTTTTGCCGTCAGGCAAAAGGACGAGCAAAAAATAAAACGGAGAGAAGGCCGCCTCGCCGGGAGCGGCCGAACGTCTTTTCTCACGGGCCACAGCCCAAAAAGACACCGTGCCCGCTCGGCTAAAAAAGGCCCCACAGCCTGCTATGCCGGAAGGCCCAGAACTTTACCCGACATCAAAGGTATTACATTATTTAAATGCAAACATGGTAGGATTGTTTTGGTTTGAGTGGAATGACCGAAGCGGGCAAACATAAGTCACAGCGTAAATTAAACCTTTACCTCAGGGATAACTTCGACCTTTGACCTTATTGAATCAGAAATAAGGCAATGGCTTTCGGAAAGCGTCATTAGATCTTTGGCCCTCTGGATGTCATCCTCTTTTGCAACCGAGATCTTAGGCCTAATCGTAATCTCAGAAAACATGAACCTGGACTCTACGTTCTCAAGTATGCCCTCTCCGTCGCTTTCGTAAGTTAAAAACTCAAGGCCTTTTTTTTCAGCGTAATACAAAAATGTCATCATAATACATGAATTGACAGAGGCAACTAATAAATCCTCAGGCGTCCATACGTCCGGGTGCCCCTTAAACTCAGGCGGGGTAGCTATTTCTATATCTGGCTTACCTAGAGAGGAAAGGACTCCTCTTCTCTCTGCCTGCCATTTTATAGAATCTCTATAGCTAAACTTTTTATTCTTAATCCTGACCTCAGCCATATCCACCCCCTGTCATTATCGGAAACACGTGGGACAAGCCCCCGTAGGGCAACTTCGACCAGGAGAACTCGATCCCTCTCCGGGAACTCCCACTTTAAATGCCGCACGGGATGTTTTGCTAAATTAAAACATGCCGTCCTTGCCTACCATCTTTTCAATCGCCCTTATCCATGAATCTCCTTCTTTCCCGAAACCTTCATGAGAAAATCTATAATCGTGCTTACGCTGAAATTCCTTTAATTCTCCTATCAAGCTCCTCATCTTCCCCAACTCGATCCTTAAGATAAGACCGGCGGTTTTCCCCTCTTTGCATTTTTTGAGGACTCCCAGTAAATGAGAAAGGCATAATCCGAAAGAATCCTTAAAAGAAGAATAGAATTCTTCTTCCTGGAGCCCTTCTATGAAGGTTAAGATATATCTTTCTTCCACCTCTCTTTTTGTTTTGCACAGCGGGCAGACCTTATTTGGTTTTTGATAATAATATCTCTTATGCTCCTTTAGGAATTCTTTAAGAAAATCTTCTGCATTCTTACGTCTCAAGGTAACCTTTTCTAAACGAGATAAAGCTATATTTATCAAATCCTCGTAGATGATACTCGAACCAAGACCATCCCCTAATCTCTGCAATTGCCAAGCATGCGTATTACAAAATCCTATAGATTTCCTTATCTCCTTTCTTGACCCGGGGTCATTTACGTTTTCATACAGAAAATCCTCCATAACCTTACGGATAGTCTTCTTTACGAGAGAACAGATACTACAGCCGTCCTCTTTTAACGCATCCAGGATATTAAAATAACTCGTATGTTTTTCCATTTTCCCAACCTAAGACTGCATCTATTTCAACATAACGTCATAGCGGCTGTACAACTGTGATGATTATTTTCTTGAGCATTGGCCTGGGACGAACCGTTTTTGCGGGAATCTTCAATCCCTTCACGCCTTCTCAAATATTGAATAAGGTTGGAGGGTGGTCTCCATCACAGTCTTCCACAACCGTCCGTGCGTGTCGACAACCTTGCGCTCTTTAACCGCCATTGAAATAGGGACATGTATATAATGATGGTTCCAGAATCCTATAAGCACGGCAGTCCTTCCTGCCATCCCGGCATGGACCGCATTCTGGGCGAGGAAAAGGCAATAGGCCGAATCCATGGCATCGGCAGGGATACTACGCAGGGTATAACTTGGATTGATATATTTTAAGTTAACCTCCATACCTGTCTCTCTGAAATATGACTCAATGCTTGACTTTAAAAATTCTCCGACATCCTTTAGCTTTAGATTGCCGGAAGGATCCCTTTCGATCTCTGACGAATCATCCTTTATTAAATCTTGCCCCGCACCTTCGGCAACCACAATAAGGGCATGATGTTTCTTTTTAAGCCTCGCCTCCAAGACTTCAAGAAAAGCAGCATCCCCCTGAAGTCTAAAGGGGCGTTCCGGGATAAAACAGAAATTTAGGTTACCGCTGGCCAATGCAGCATAAGAGGCGATAAAACCGGAATGCCTG
>CAJVXD010000208.1 GCA_913009675.1 uncultured bacterium
CAGTGTCTAACTTTACGTGCCACCTGAGTGCGTCTTGTACATCTGTATCTTGATATGTTCGATGCATAGTGTTCATATTTTATGTTTTTTTTTTTTTTTTGTATATGTTTTTTTTTTTTTTTCAAGCAGAAGACGGCATACGAGATATATCAGTGTGACTGGAGTTCAGACGTGTGCTCTTCCGATCTCTTGTGTTCAGGAAAGTGATTTTGAATCCTATTAATAAGCTCAACCATAGAAACTGGGCCTTCAGGCGAAGCAATAATAAAGGCTTCATTCTTGATAAAGTCCTTTTCTCCGGCTGTTACAATAGAATCAGAAACATCATCTATATAAACAAAATTTCTGGTATCTGTGGAGGCTTTGAGTGGTTGCCCTCTTAAAATCCTATTAGTAATTAAAGCTACAACATCTGATTCTCTCTGCCTGGGGCCATAGACATTGGTAAACCTTAAAGTTATGCCTTTGCCTGCTGGAGCCATTCCTCCAACAAAATATTCTCCCAGAATCTTTGATAAAGGATATATTCCTTCGGGAAAGGCCGTCTCTATATCTTGAATAGTGGTACCAAATTTTGTAAGATATTTGGCCACAAATTCTTCGGACATTTGTGAAACCTGCCCGCAAACATATTGATTAGCATATGCTTTGAAGGCTTCAAAAGCAGTTTTTAAGCTCTGATTTGTTTGAGCTGATATTGGTAAAGGTGTTTCTTCCGAATATCTCGCTATATTGGGATGTCGAGATTTAAGATAAATATGCGCTGATGAGGCATATATTAATTTCTTGCCATACTTCTGACAAAGTTCGGCTATAATAGCCGTTAGAAGTCCGTTTACAGTAAAGGTTTCAATAGCGTCTTCAATACTTTCAACCTTAGCGCTGGTTTTTGCTACAAAATGATGAACTACAGAAGCCTCTTTGATTGCTCCTTCTAAAGCAGAAAGACCGGTTGAGGTTAAAAGGTTGTCAGTACAGATTAACTGAAGATTTTTGTTCCCAAGATTATGTTTAAGCCTAAACAATGTTGTCTCTTTATCATTACGCGCAAGGGCAATTACTTGTTCACCATTGGCTAATAATTTATCAACAATATGTGAACCGATAAAGCCGGTAGCTCCGATTACAAGCAACTTCTCGTTTTTTACCTCTTCTGCTTTATTACTAACTTTAAATGGCTGCTTATCTATAGAAATGCCAAATTGATTATCTTGCGCAAACTTTTCGATTAGTGTGTTGGTTACTTGCTCATGAATAAGGCAATCTATATTACATTGCTGACATCTACCTACCTTATGGCTTATTTGATGGCTATGCTCGATGACCTTCTCTACATCTTCGGTTGCAAAATCACCAACCTCAAACTCAGGCCTGGAATTTCTTGGATGCTCAACATAATCGCAAACAAAGCCTACCCCATATGGATTAACTACCATTTTCATCAATCTGGCATAGCAATTTTCGGCCCTTTGCATATCTGGACCTATTTCTTTTGCTTCTAGCTCTTCTGCTCGTATACCACGTAAATCAAGCTTCATTTTTCCATATTTACCTTCTTTTCCATTTTCTCTTATAACCTCTATATGTCTCGAAATCTCAACAATCTCTTCGTGGCTAAACTTTCTAACAACGCTGCCCATATCTACTCTCACAGCAAAGAAATCAAGCCCTGCTTCATAGGCAAATTCGGCTGCTTCAATCAAATCTTTATATGGAAGACGCTCTATGACTTCTTCCTTGGATATAACTCGCATAGGATTTTCCTGTATGTTGCCAAGCTGACTGAACCGCCCCGGGTTTACCGGAGAGTGTTTTGTTCAAAACTTAAGCTACTTTATCAAAGGTATTCAGGTTTGCATAGAAGGCCTCCTCTGCTTCTTGTGGTGTGAGATACCAGTTCTGAGCCAGTCAGTCGAAACCCTTTCGAAGTCGCACGCGCCGATGATGTTAGGGGGCCGCTGGAACTTGACCTGCAAAACGACCAAAACCTTCAGGGACGCAAGCTGGACTTCCTGAACCAAGATGTTGACGACAAAATCTATAATCCAAACGTGTTGCAAGACCCGACTTCACCCTATCAGGTGATGGCCGGCACCATTATTTCAGCGAGCCTCGTCACTGGCATCAACTCAGACCTGCCGGGTAGCATAATCGCTCAGGTCACCGAGAATATCTATGATAGTGTCTCCGGGCGGTACTTGCTGATAGATCGGAAGAGCACACGTCTGAACTCCAGTCACACTGATATATCTCGTATGCCGTCTTCTGCTTGAAAAAAAA
>CAJVXD010000209.1 GCA_913009675.1 uncultured bacterium
TTCTGTTTTTTTTTTAATGATACGGCGACCACCGAGATCTACACTCTTTCCCTACACGACGCTCTTCCGATCTTCTTTTAGTCGTAGGACGGTCTAATATACCCATTCTTTCACCCAAAGAACCCTATGAAAGAATCGGAGATATAAATAATCTTGTTTTTTCATGCGGGGCTATTCTGGAAAAAGATGAAAATATAAAACTTTATTACGGCGCGTCGGATAATTGCCTGTGCTTGGGCACGGTTCCCCTTGATGAAATTATTGAAGCTTGTATGCAAACTAAAAGTGAGTTTTAATCATGGCCGGAAAAAAAGGCAGAGATTTTTTACATAGATGGGAAGGTAACCCTATTATCGCGCTTGACGATGTTCCTTTTCGGAGCAACACGGTTTTTAACGGTTCTCCTGTAAAAGTAGATGGTGAATATCTTATCCTATTAAGAGTTGAAGGCCAGCAGGGATACTCTTTTTTCGCTCTGGCTAGAAGCGATAATGGATATCATTTTACACTGGATAAAAAACCGGTGATGATGCCGGCCAGATCAGGTCCTTTTGCTAAATATGAAACTAAAGGTATTGAAGATCCCAGAATTACATTTATAGAAGGTACTTATTATATCTTATTTACCGCGGTATCGGGTTTTGGCCCCAGAATTGAAATCGCGAAAACCACGGATTTTAAAAAATATGAACGCGTTGCTTTTATATCAGAATCGCATAATAAAGACGGGGTTTTATTCCCTGAAAAAATAAAGGGGAAATACGCCAGATTAGACAGGCCTATAGGTAATGGTGTCGGTTCCATATGGATATCTTATTCTGAAGATTTGATACATTGGGGATACCATAAGATTGTTTTAACACCGGCCCAGGGTTATTGGGATTCTTACCGTGTCGGGGCTTCAGCCCCGCCGATCAAAACAGATAAGGGCTGGCTGGAGATTTATCACGGAGTAAAGATGACCTCCGCGGGACCAATCTACCGGATGGGAGTAGTGCTTCTTGACCTGGATGACCCCTCAAAAGTCATAAAGCGGGGCGACCAGCCAATCCTTTCTCCGAGGGAGGAGTACGAACGTATCGGTGATATCGGCAATGTCTGTTTTGCATGCGGGGCTGTTCTTTCCGGTAACGGGGATATGAAAATCTACTACGGAGCGGCAGATACCTCAATTTGCATCGCTACCTGTACCCTCGATCAAATCTTAAAAGACGGATTCTAACGTTACCCGCTTCACATCACGGGGCTTGACATTGCTGTGAGATTACGGATGATTTTTCAACAGTATCCTGCTGTCCGCCACCAGACATCCTTGCCCTTCGGGATAGACTATCAGAGGGTTGATATCCAATTCGGCGATTTCAGGTTGTTCGGTGAGCATCTGAGAAAGTCGCAGGATACAATCTTTGATGGCATCGATATCGCAAGGTGGTGCTCCACGGATTCCCTTGAGAATTCGGTATGCCTTGATGGTCCGTATCATGATTTCTGCACTGATTTCCCACATCGGGGCTATCCGAAAGGTAACATCTCTCATTGCCTCGACAAATGTCCCGCCAAGGCCAAACATACAAATGGGCCCGAAGTTCGGGTCCCTAACGCCCCCAAGGATAACCTCTACTCCACGCTTGGCCATTCTTTCTATGATGACGCCGTCGATTTTAGCTGACGGTTTGAACTTTTTTGCGTTTTCAATGATCTCTTCAAAGGCCTTTCGTGCTTCATCTTTTGTCTTGATCTTCAGACGAACCCCACCTGCATCAAATTTGTGAATAATGTCCGGAGAACAAATCTTCATAGCCGCAGGGAAGATTGTCTCATCAACGGATATATCTATGTCAGACAAATTTTTGAGTAAAACACTTTTCAAAACCGGGAATCCATAACACTGCAATATTTCATTTGCCCCTTTTTCGGGCAGATAACATCTGTCTCTGCCAGCCAGTTTCTTTGTTATTATTGTCGCTGCGGTGTTACAGTCAGCAGCTATTTTGCGTACTTCTCTTTTGTTAAGAGCAAGTAATTCTCCGTAAAAGCTCATTATGGCCATAGACCTGCGCCCCGCGAATTTCCAAATCTCTCAGCGCAATTCTAAAGCCAGAGATCGGAAGAGCGTCGTGTAGGGAAAGAGTGTAGATCTCGGTGGTCGCCGTATCATTAAAAAAAAAATATAATGAAAAAAGCGTAAAAAAGGCGCCAATTATTTGCACACCGTACGGACTCTACAGCCGTCACTTAGTCTTCGACACTATCTCTTCTC
>CAJVXD010000210.1 GCA_913009675.1 uncultured bacterium
GAGTTCAGACGTGTGCTCTTCCGATCTTTATCTGCGTGAATACCCCAAGGCCATAGAGTTCTACGATAAATCTCTGAGTCAGGATGCCGGCATAGAAACAGACCTGCGCGCAGTCTACGGAAAGGCATGGAGTTATATCAAGGCGGACAGATATAAAGAAGCAGTTATAGAGTTTGAAAAAATAAAGAAGCTGAAAAAAGAATCCCCTCTTATGGATTCTGTTTTGTTTGGAGAGGCGGAGGCGTACAGGATGATGGGGAAATTCGACGAGGCCTTAAAGGGCTATAATGAGATCATAGAGGCCTTCGAAAAGAGTAAGTGGCTGTCTAATGCCTATCTGGGAAAGGGGGAGAGTTTATATAGATTGGGCCTATATGAGGACGCGGTAGTTGCCTTCAGGGAGGGCATAAAGATATTTCCATCAGGCAAATACCTGGATGATATGCATTACAATCTCGGATGGGTTTATTTTAAGCTTGGTAGATTTAGTGAGGCAGTGGATGAATTTACTAAGGTGGCAAAAGAAACTGACAGTGACTTCTACAGGATATCTTCATATTGCCGTCTCGGAGATAGTTATGTCCAGATGGGTAAGCTTGAGAAGGCAGCGGATATATATGATATGGTTTTGAAAGAGGCAACCGTAAATCCCGAGGCGGTCTTCGGATATGTCGATTACGCACAGTACCAAATAGGGCGCATCTTGTTCAAACTTGAAAGATACGAAGGTGCAATATTGGCCTTTCAGAGTTTACTGAAGAATTACCCCAACTCTAAAAATAGAGAGGATGCAAGGTTTGGTCTTGCCGTATCGTACTTTAAAAAAGGAGATTATGACTCCTCCATTCGGGAACTAAAGACCTTTCTGAAGGAGTTCAAGGACAGCAAATATAAGGAGGAGGCATACTTTCAGCTGGCAGATTCATTCTACAATATATCGAGGTATAAGGATGCGCTACGAATATTCAAGGATATCTCATCACAAAAATCTGATCTAGGGGTCTCTCGCCGGGCAGTCTATGAGATGGGGTGGTGTTACTATAAACTGGGGGATACCAAAAAGGCCTTGAAGCACTTCGATAATTTTATCGCAAGATACCCCAGGGATAATCTATCCGAGGATGCCAGATTCTGGGTTGGTGAATATTATGCAGATAAGAGGAATTTTAAAAAGGCCGAGAGGTATTTTTTGGATATATTAAAGATATATCCTAAAGGTGCCCTTGCTGATGATGCAGAATACAGGATCGCCATCACCTATTATGAAAGGAAAGACAATGACAAGGCTATAAAAGAGTTAAGGAGACTAAAAGAGCGTTATCCTAAAAGCGAACTGATACCTAATGCAGAACTTAAGATAGCCGAGATATTGATCAAGGAAGGGAAGCTTGTAGAGGCAGAAGGAGAATTAAAGGCCTTTATGGCAGGATTCAAGGATACTGCTTATGTAAAGGTGGCCTCTAAGTATTTCGGCGATATTTTAGAAAAGGAAGGGAGTTTTAAAGAAGCGATCACTTATTACAAAAAGGCCCTTGATGCTCGACGCGGAGACTTTAACGCAAATATACAGTATACCATAGCAGGACTTTATGAAAAGTTAAAGGATTTTGATAGCGCGATCACAGGGTATCTGAAGGTGGGTTATATTTACCCTGATTCTGTTGCCATAGTGGCAAGATCACGGTTAGCTGCTGCTAGCTTATTTGAGCAACAGAAAAAATGGCAAGAGGCGAAAAGGCTTTACGAAAAGGTATCTATTATGGATGTAGATGGAGCTGGCTATGCTAAGGAAAGACTGGATTGGATAAAGAGAAATAAGTGAGGACATTACTTACGGAAATTTGAGGAAATTTCCGTAAGTCATCTGTCCGAACTTACCCCACACCCAGATACTATGAAGTCTCTCTTCGATGTATCTGGGTGTGGGGTTAAATTCGCACATTGTTTTACGAAAATCAAGGATTTCCGTAAAACAAGTGTTCATTTAAATTCGCACCTTCATGGAAGAAATTCAGAGAAGAGTGTTTTACGAAAATCAAAGATTTCCGTAAAACAAGTGCTCATTTAAGGAGGTAATATGTTTGAACTTATTCAAAGAGGCGGACCTGTAATGTATCCTATAATACTTTGTTCAGTGGTAGCCCTTGCCATAGTGATAGAGAGAGTTTATTATATCTATAGATCGGAAGAGCGTCGTGTAGGGAAAGAGTGTAGATCTCGGTGGTCGCCGTATCATTAAAAAAAAAAAGCAAA
>CAJVXD010000211.1 GCA_913009675.1 uncultured bacterium
GAGCTTGTTTACACTGACTGTCCGCCAGAGCTGATTGTGGTTGCTGTTGAGTGTGGTGACTTAGTTTCGCTGGGTTTAGTCTCTTTTTCTTCTTTGTGTTTGTTTTTTTTTTTTTTTTCAAGCAGAAGACGGCATACGAGATATATCAGTGTGACTGGAGTTCAGACGTGTGCTCTTCCGATCTAGATGGGACCCAGTATGATAACAATGGTGATTAAAAGGGTTATAACAGAAGCAACGGACTTCCACTTTATAAACCTGCATATATATGCATAAACAGGATAGAACACGATTGTTAATACAATGGCCCATGCAATAGGGGAGAGGAAGGATCTCAGTATCAGGTAGCTAAGATACCCGAGAAAGGAGGTTAGCGTAATAAGTGTAAAGAGATAGAATCTATTTATCCCCAAAAGGGCCTCCTTCAACAGCCTTTAATTCCGGATCCTGTATATCGCTATTCTTGGATAAAAGGTCTGAAGGTGACTGTATGGTTTTAATCATAAGGGGGAACATCAGGGTGACGATAATCCCGAGTCTTTGCAGGAAGCCATCCTTTTTGGCTTCCCTTATGCCTTTTCTGTAACTCTCCAGTGCCTCGGCTTTAATACCTGGAAGGAGTTTCAGGGTTAACGAAGCAATCTCAAAGAATTCACTTACCGGCACCTTTATCTTTTCGAGGGGAAGGAGTAATCTTCTCAAGACATTGAGAATCTCTTCAATGGGTGAGGTTAATGTAAGCACCTTTGCACCAACGATAAGACCTGAAACCCTTGCAGACCTTATGGAGGCTATTCTTAAAGAATCCCCTGTTATAGTTAAAGGGCCGATCTCCATTAAGACCCTGCCGGGGTAGAAGAAGAGGTTTCCCAAAAAGTTAGTAAGTATAAAGAGGATAACCGGTATCATACCCCGCCTCATCTTCCTGTCGGGATAAATCAGAAGCAGGATAACAGATGCCGTAATTATCGACAGGGCTAAGGGGGTAGTCTTTACTAAAAAGAGGGAGGCTGTAAAGGACAGGTACAACAGCATCTTTAATGAAACGCTCAATGTGGCTATCCTCCAGGGATTAAAGAGAGAGAATCTATAAAAAGCTCATCTCACCGCTGATTCACCCCGTGAGATCTTCACTATCTAACCGGGGAACCGTCAGGCTTTCGGGATCAGCTGAAAAGTGCTGGCAGCTGGTGTAACGTACTCCAAGGTATCGAAAATGGATTTATAAACCTGCCATACATGCTCTTTATGGATATTTCAACTTTTTCAGGAAAGAACCCAAATTTTTGTCTCTGCGTTTCTCCGCGATCTCTGCGGTAAATCATTAAGGTTTTTATAATTCTGGCAGATTCTATCTGTTCATTGCAAGTTTTGGTGCATCAGGACGAGAAAGGATATACCTGTAGATACCCGCCGCAATTGCCTCAGCCGCTCTTTTCCTGAACTTTTTGCTTCTAAGTAGCCGCTCCTCTTTCGGGTTACTTATGAATGCAACCTCTACAAGCACAGATGGCATCTCCGCACCCAACAGCACATAAAAGAAAGCCTGCTTAACCCCCAGGTTTTCAATGCCACGGTACCTCCTGGATAGCCTTTTACCCAGGGAACCCTGAATGAAATGCGCCAGTTTCAGTGATTCATCCCGTTTGCTCTCCCTCTCCAGGGATGTAAGGATCATTCCCAGTTCACTCCGGGTCTTTCTCATCTTCTCCACCGAGATGGCATTCTCTCTTGCAGCCACCTTCATGGCCTCAGCATCATTCGTCCAGTTAAGAAGGTAGGTCTCTATGCCCCTTGTCCGTTTTTTACGGCTGGCGTTACTATGGATTGAAACAAAGAGGTCTGCCTTCTTCCTGTTTGCTATCCTGGTACGTTCGTCAAGCCCCAGATAGATGTCCCTGTTCCTTGTAATGTATACCTCAAGATTATAGCGCTCCTCAAGTATCTTCTTAAGTCTCCGCGCTATCTTAAGGGTAACCGCCTTTTCTTTCAATCCACGCGGTCCTATCGCCCCCGGATCACGCCCTCCATGCCCGGGGTCGATTACCACTATCTTTCTCTTCCTGAAAAAGGGGTTTTTCTCGTTGCCAATATTAATGAAGATCGGAAGAGCGTCGTGTAGGGAAAGAGTGTAGATCTCGGTGGTCGCCGTATCATTAAAAAAAAAAACACAATAAAGACAAATACCTGAATTTAGACAGGATTACAGTACGAATTATAGTCAGTACTTCTGTGAACAGTCCGCCTT
>CAJVXD010000212.1 GCA_913009675.1 uncultured bacterium
TTGCATCTTAGTTTACATGTGGTTTTTTTTTTTTTTTTCAAGCAGAAGACGGCATACGAGATATATCAGTGTGACTGGAGTTCAGACGTGTGCTCTTCCGATCTTTATTGGCTAAACATACATAAGGCGCATCTGAAACCGCTATCCCCTGATTCATGCCCCCTACAAAACCTTTATTCTCATTATTCAGGATTATTTTGAAGGAACATTTTTCCGTATCTTTTAAAGATGCTAGATATTCGCTTGTCCCATCGGAACTGGCATTATCTATTATGATTAATCTAGTAGACGTGCAGGTATTTCTTAAGAAACTTTTTATAAAACCTTCAATCAGATCTTTCCCGTTCCATGTTAGGACAATAACATCGCATAGAGCCTTCATATTCTTAATTTATTAAATTCTCCCCCAAATTTAAAAGCTATATAATTGAACATTGTCTGAACCCTATGAAAATAAGTATGATTCTGGACCACCCATTCATGGCCCTGTCTTACGATCTCTTCCCTTTCCTTCTCATTTTTTAAATAGTAATCAACCAATCCCAGTAACTCTCTGTCATCTCTGTATGTTACAAGGTGCTTCCTTTCTTCGAAAAGCTCGTCAAACCCGTTACCATTAATACGATCTGTAAGCAGAAAACAACCTGACGCCATTATTTCAAAAACCCGCATATTGATATCTTTGTTCAGAGATGAATTAAACCCTATCCTGGACCTGCTGTATATCTCTGACATCTTTCTGAAATCCAACGTACCAATAAAACTATTTGGGTATCTTTCTTTCAAAATCCTCAGACGTCTGCCGCGGGGAGACCTTTTCCCTCTTCTCCCTACAAAACCAATATCATAAACCTTGGGTAAATCTAATTTTTTATGGACTTCCGGATCGCAGGCTACAGGTATCCATTGAGTGTCTATTTTAATTTCTTTCCGTAATCTTAGCGCACCGTCTCTGTGGACACAAAAAACAATATCATAATGGCTGGCCTGTTTTTTTATCTTCTTGTAAGGCTTCTTTAAGTGTGTATCTATCGCATAAAACACTGCCGGACGCAGACTATCAGGGATATCATATTTATAATCACCATGATCTATCCTGAAATAGAGGTCAAATTCCCTGGGTATGCGGGAAGAATCCTGTGTCCAAAAATGGACATAATCCACACCCATCTTTTTTATGACTCTCTCAATATAACAGGCCGTAGTCGATTCTGTCTCTTTATTGTAGATTAAAGCGATCCTCATGATTTTTTGCAGCAGACATTTCCAGTACTATGAAAAACAGTGCCTATATTGCCTTCTATGGAAGGGGCATATATCCGTTTTCCTTTACTATCGGTGTACCTTCCGGACAATAACATGGTCTTTTCCTTCAATCTATAAATCTCCCCGGAAGACAAGAGGACCTTTTTTCTCGTCCAGTCGTATGTCTCGACAACAATGTCCGAAGCCCCGCTTTTCTTTTTATAGGCTCCGAAATTACCACTGTCTATCTTCTGCCAGTCCAGACCAGGGACAGACCTCAACTGGATATCCTCTCTGGAATATTCCCTCCCGTCGATCTTCAGAGTGGTCCCTTCAGGCAATCTGACGATGCGACCTATCTTGGTCCCTTTGTACGGAAAAAAAACGACCAGGTCAAAATCAAAATGATCAGGATAAAGTTTTCTGTATTTACTTATAAAATCATAGGTTTGCTTAAATGTTTCCTTCGTCTCTCCTGGAAGCCCTATCATGAAAAAGGCCTTTACGCTGATCCCGGCCTTTACAGAGATATTTACAAAATTATGAAGTCCCTCAACCTTTGTGCCCTTTCCTATACTGTCCAATATTAACTGAGAAGCGCTTTCTGCGCCGAACCCAAGCTCAACACAGCCGGATTCGGCAAGCATACGCGGCATATTAGGAAACATAGACATGGTCTTAGAATGACCAAAACATCTAAAAATAAGACCATGTTTCTGATGATATAACTTTAATATCTCAAGATACGGGCTGATCTTTTTATAATTAAGGGCGAAAAGATCATCAAAGATCATAATCGCGGTTATACCTAAAGATACTATAGATTCTAGCTCATCCCTAAAATGTTCGAGAGAATGCCATCTTGCACCTGTAAGCCTATCTTCACAAAATTCACACGGCATACAACAACCCCTTGAATTTATAAGGGTAGTAGCTGGTCTGTTCTCTAACAGATACTTATAATGATTTATGTATTCTTAGATCGGAAGAGCGTCGT
>CAJVXD010000213.1 GCA_913009675.1 uncultured bacterium
TATAGCCTGGAGTTCAGTCGTTTGCTCTTCCGATCTTTACTTTCTTTTTTTCTTTTTTTTTTAATGATACGGCGACCACCGAGATCTACACTCTTTCCCTACACGACGCTCTTCCGATCTAGTTTGTAATATATCACGCCTGAACCGCTATCAAACTCAACGGCCTTCAGGTATTCCTCAATCGCCTGAGCAGCATTGCCTTCATTGTCGTATATCATGCCCATGGAATAGTGGGCATAGGCCTTAGGGGATGATGATAGCGAGGAAAGGAGGTTTTTCTCTCGTGTCTTTAAGATCTTTCGGGCAGGACCTTGAACTGTCTTCTTTTTAGATGCAGGTGTTGTTGCGCAGCCGCACATAGTCAAAGAAACCATCCCGCAAAGTAGCAGCCCTATTAACAAATATTTCGAAGTCATTATCAATGTTGTATACTCGTGGCTGTCATTGCGAAGCAACCTCATAAATTGAGACTGCTCTGTTCGCCATGACATCTGCCTATCATTTCTTCTTGTGCCTGTCTCTTCTCCGTCTCTTCTTCCTCTTATGAGTGGATATCTTTCGTCTCTTCCGTTTGCGGCCGCAAGGCATCGCTTTGCCTCCTTATTCTCAACCTTGGTGAACGGTATGGTATATGGTCAAAGGCGGAAAGTAACCGTCCACCTTTAACCAGCATTTTACCTAAAGTCCTATTGTATCACCTTATTCAACGGGTATTCGATAATCCCCTGTGCGCCCTGTTGTTTTAACCTCGGGATAATATTCCGTACTACCTTTTCATCTACTATCGTCTCTATAGCGCACCATCCCTTTTGAGATAACCTTGAAACAGTAGGTTTCTTCATCGCGGGGAGTACTGAAATTACCTTCTTTAAATTCCCGTCCTCTACATTCATCTTTAACCCTACCTTTTCCTCTGCGGCAATAGCGCCTTTTAAAAGAAGGGCTATGGACTCTATCTTTTGCCTCTTCCATGCATTGTCCCATGATTCCTTATTGGCCACTATAACCGTTGTGGATTTGCAGATCTCCTCGACTATGCGAAGGTTATTCGCCCTGAGGCTCGAACCCGTCTCTGTGAGCTCGACTATGGCATCTACCAATCCTACAGCCACCTTTGCCTCTGTCGCCCCCCAGCTGAATTCTATATCAACATCTATCTTCTTCTTTTTAAAATAGGCCCTTGTGGCATTTACTAGTTCAGTCGCTATCCTTTTTCCCTTTAGATCCTGCAATCTTCTAATCTTAGAACCGTCAGGCACTGCCAGGACCCAGCGAACAGGCCTGAGGCCTTGTTTCCCATATATAAGCTTGCATACCTTTACAACGTCCCTGCCGCTCTCCATAGTCCAGTCCTCGCCTGTTATGCCGCAGTCAAGCGCTCCGTCAGCAACATATCTGGCCATCTCCTGCGCCCTCAAAAGAAATACAGCAATCTCCGGATCGTCTATGGCAGGGAAATAGCTTCTCGAGGATATAGATATATTAAATCCTGCCTTCTTAAACATGCGGGCAGTAGCCTCTTGCAGGCTGCCTTTGGGAATACCAAGTTTTAATTTCATTTCCGATTTCCTTTATCTGACCGGTCCTTTACCATCCCGTACGCAGCAAAGTTATTATACAGAATGGGCATGGCCTTGTAAAGAGGAAAGTTACGATTAAAGGCTAAGGTTAAATTATACCCTGATATGTCTTTTTTTCTCCTGCTCTTTAAGTTTTTTCTTGATGACCTTGAGCAAGAGATAGGCCCTGATCTTAGTAATCCTCAAAAATCTATAAGATTTTCTCTTCTGTTGCTTCTCTGGCATAGCTGCTTATAAGTATATCCAAGAATTATAATCTTTCAAGTAAAAAGCAGTGTTGAAATAGATGTCTCTTGGTCTCTTGGTCTCTTGTACCGTTTTGGCTCTCCCCTATCAAAGTGTCCCAGCTCTGAGCTTCAAACTGTCCCTGCCATTAAATCTTTTGAAAGAAAATGACCCCCCTCCCATGTCTATATAGTAGGAGGTGACATTATGCCAAGATTATCGAGGACCTTATTCTCCTTTACGCCTACTGCCTTATGCCAAACATGGTAGAGAATATCGCGGATTATAAGTGGTCCAGCTATAAGGAACGGCGTCTTTCCTCAGAAACTGATATGCTTGATGAGATCGGAAGAGCGTCGTGTAGGGAAAGAGTGTAGATCTCGGTGGTCGCCGTATCATTAAAAAAAAAACAGAACAAAAACAACA
>CAJVXD010000214.1 GCA_913009675.1 uncultured bacterium
GAGATATATCAGTGTGACTGGAGTTCAGACGTGTGCTCTTCCGATCTCTTCTCTTAGTTTGTTTGTATACGCCTACGCCCCTTCGCATCCTTGCTCCTTGAAAGAATTAACCGATATCCTGGCTGCCAGAAAACTTTCCTTGGGGATAGACCCTGCGCCAATAGACCTCAGTAAAAACCTATCTGTATCCCTTTGATTTAAGCCTTTAATAGTAGACCTCGCGTATTTAAACCCCGCTTCCATAACGAGTCTTTTCACCCTTTCGTCATATACCCCGAATGGATAAGAAAAGCCTTTAACCTCTCTGCCGATCCTTTTCTCTATCTCTTTTTTTGAACCTGCTAACTCATCTAGTACTTCATCATCCTTTAACAAAGAAAGATTCCTGTGTGTCCTTGTATGTGCCCCGAAGCTAATAGGGCCGTTATTGGCCATCTCGTTTATATGCCTCCAACCCAGCATTGCGGCAGGTCCTGTTTTGTTTGAGATCAGATACTTCTCTTCCATGCCCTCTATTAAGGAAGAGACTATGGCATCTTCCTTAGTTACCAAGATGCTATTGATATAATCAGACACCTGTTTTCTCTTAGGGATACCATCAAGGTCAAAGGACAGGTTTTCTGAACCTACTTCAATCTTTATCGGCCCGGGGGCAAAAGAAGAGACTATGCTAAACACCTTGTCCCACCAGAAGATATGTTCTTCCCCTATAAAATCAGTTGCAAGGAATATAGTTGCCGGCACATTATATTTTTTTAATACAGGGTATGCATAGAGATAATTATCCATATACCCGTCGTCCAGATTTATAGTCGTATACATCTCTTTATCCTTCCCCTTATCCAGTCGTTCCAGGCCATCTTGCAGGGAAACGACCTTAAAATGATCCCTTAGGAATCTCACATGCCTTTCAAAGACCCCCACAGGCACACCCAGGTATCCACATCCATTAGAGGCACGAGATACCCTGTGATACGTCAAGACCAGTAACCTGGGATACCTGCGAGAAAGAGAAAGCCGCAACAGGACACCTGACATACCGGAATAATAAAATAAATCCTTTGCAATGTTTTTGAGGCCTGTTTTTATTCCCATCCCGAAAACTCCTTTATTTTCATCCATATCTCATATAAAACTTTTTTACTCTTCAGATAAGGCATAAACCTTGACTGCATGTAATATAAAAATCCTGGATAGATCCCTCTTTTAAAAATCCTAACCCTGCCGTGGGGCCTGAATCTCCTCGTAAGCCTGGACTTCCATAGACCCTCTCCCCTTGCAAAATCATAGTCCGAGATATCCCTTGCAGGAGAATCCTTCAACGCCCAGAACATAAGCAATGTCCCGGGCGAAAACTTTGAATATCTCTTATCATAGGCAATACTATAATTACAGGACCTCTGCCCATAGAGATAATTGTATATATAGGCTATGGGCCTGTCGTCCAGGTTAAGGATAGACAGGTCCAGCCAGCCATTTCTTGAAAAGGCGCGGAATATCTCGCTATGGAAACTCCTTGAATCGCTTTTTGAAAATATGCCGCTCCCTCTATCCCCCTTCCAACTATGCGATTCTACCATGAGCATATCCGAGAATAGTTTTTCTGCTTCGATATCATTCCCTGTATGCCTTTCAAACCCAAATCTTGAAGTATCACATCTACTGTTTCTAGCTACCTTTCTAAACCTGGTATTGAACCTCTTAAGGAATCTTTTAGATAAGACCTCTTTATTGCCGTCAAACTCTATAAAGAAGCATTTTGTAGTCGGCCCTGTAATACTTATAGCCTTCCGGTCATTAACCCATCTTTCTATCATCTTCATACTGCCTGTATATTCGGCGATCTCCTGAAGGTCTATAAAATCCCATTCCGCTTCTCTTTTCATAAGATAATCTAAAATAAAGCCTATGGTCTCTTCTTTGTGCCCGGCCAAAATAAAATCCATCCTGTCTGAGATAGTGGTACCTATAAAGGAAACAACCCTGACGGGCAGCCCGAAATACTTATATCTTCTGATTACTAAAGGTGCTATACCAATCAATCTATCGCCATTAAAGACATTCAATATTAACAACTCCTGATCTTTGCAGAAATGACGTATACACGCATCTATCCATTCGTAGATCGGAAGAGCGTCGTGTAGGGAAAGAGTGTAGATCTCGGTGGTCGCCGTATCATTAAAAAAAAAATTAA
>CAJVXD010000215.1 GCA_913009675.1 uncultured bacterium
TCCGATCTCGAATACAAACGCGGGTATAAATTTTCCACGTATGCTACATGGTGGATAAGGCAGGCCGTGACGCGTTCTATAGCTGACCAGGCCCGTACTATAAGAATACCCGTTCATATGACAGAGACAATAAATAAACTTATAAGGGTTTCAAGGATACTTGTACAGGAGAACGGTAGAGAGCCTATGGCTGAGGAGATAGCCTCTGAGATGATGATTAGCATCGAAAAGGTAAGGAGCATCTTGAAGATTGCACAGGAGCCCATTTCCTTACAGACACCCGTCGGAGATGAAGGGGATACTAACTTCGGTGATTTTATCGAAGACAAGAAAGCGGTTTCTCCTGCCAATGCCACTGCTTACACCATGTTAAAAGAAGAGATGGACAAGATCCTTGATACGCTTACCGAAAGAGAGAAAAGGGTGCTCAGATTGAGGTTTGGGATAGGAGATGGCTATTCGAGAACCCTTGAAGAGGTAGGCAGCATCTTCAATGTGACAAGAGAGAGGGTGAGGCAGATAGAGGCAAAGGCCTTGAGAAAATTGAGGCATCCTATCAGAAGCAGACGGCTTAAGAATTTTCTTGAGATGGCCTTTAGTCATGATGTAGTATAAGATCATAATTTATCCATAATTATGACGAACGGTTTAGCTCATGGCTCAAGAATCTTATTAGTCATCATCTATGAGGCGAGAGTTAAACATGCACAGTTTGTCTTTTAACTTTAGTGTTTTGTATAGGGCCGGATTTTTGAGATCCGGCCCATTTTTTATGGTGTAGGAAAGTATAAAAACCTTCCTGCACCACTGAAACTTCGTAAGGAAAAGTCCTGAGATAGTCAATTTCGTTGACTATCGAAGTTTCTTGGGAGGGATCGAAAGGGATGAGAAGATCGCTTGCAATCAGAGGCGTTAGGATTGTATTTGTTTTATCAGTGGTATTATTGTTATTATCTTCACCATGTTTTGCGGATTTTAGATTTGTGGTTATGGGGGATAGCCGTGGCAGCGATGACGGGATAGATACAAAGGTCTTTAGAGAGCTTCTGAAACAGGCAGGTTCAGAAAGCCCCGAGTTTATTCTTTTTGCAGGAGACATGACAACAGGGTCTAAACATAGAGATATATATAGACGAAGATTGTTAGAATGGAGAGCTATAGTAGGAGAATCCGGGATCCCTGTATATATCGCTATAGGAAATCACGAGGTAAAATCAGAGCTGTCCGAAGATATACTAAGGTCTATTTTTGATATGCCACGGAATGGTCCTGTCCAGTTTAAGGGCTTAGCTTATTCCTTTGATTACCATAATGCACATTTTATTGCGCTTGACACAGATGGTTATAAAAATTTTCACAGGATTGACACTGAGCAACTCGATTGGTTAAAGGAAGACCTTGAGAACAATAAGAATAAACCCATTTTCGTTTTTGGACATGAACCTGCCTATCCTGTGTACTCTCATATAAAGGGCTCGTTAGATAGATATTCTTCTAAGAGAGATGAATTGTGGGACATATTCCGAAAATACGGCGTAACTGTTTATTTTTGTGCGCACGAGCATCTATATAACAGGTCTAAGCATGAGGGGGTTTACCAGATTATTACAGGAGGTGCCGGTGCGCATCTTCATTCTTCAGCGGGAAATGGAGGATTTCATCATTATGTAATCGTTGATGTCAAGGATAACGGCGCATGTAAGATTATAGTAAAAGATATAGATGGCAGAATAAGGGATACCTTAACTATTAATGTTGGTAAGAAGGGAAGCAGATAGCACTGCAGCCAAAATAATATAGAAAAACCCTATTTTTTTGTTGTCAATTTAGAGTTAAGGTTTATAATAGTATATGGCTAGATTAACATAAGGAGGACGGCATGAACAAAATATCTTTTTACATATTTTTGGTTTTATTTATTTCAGGATGCGTTACAACCGCTAAGACGGTGAAACCAACGACTATGCCAGTAGGCCCAATCTCAACTGTACAAAAACAGACCCTTCCGGTGCCCGCCGTAGATCGGAAGAGCACACGTCTGAACTCCAGTCACACTGATATATCTCGTATGCCGTCTTCTGCTTGAAAAAAAAAAAAAAAAAAAAGTAATACTTCTATCAGTAAGCATAATACGATAGAGCTCGTGCGTAAGTACTTGCTAAACTCTTCATAATTGTTCAGCCG
>CAJVXD010000216.1 GCA_913009675.1 uncultured bacterium
TTTGACTGGATTTCAGACGTGTTTTTTTTTTTTTTTTTTTAATGATACGGCGACCACCGAGATCTACACTCTTTCCCTACACGACGCTCTTCCGATCTGGCACGTCTTCAGAGATAAAGGTAGATTTTGTTACATCGCATCCTAAAGATGCGGGCCTCGAATTATTCAAAGCCATGGCTGATTGTAGATCTCTTTCAAAACAGCTGCACCTGCCTTTACAATCCGGCTCGAACAATATCCTTAAACGGATGAATAGAGGATATACTGTAGAGAGATATAAAAAGCTCGTAAAGGATTTCAGGAAAATAGTTAAAGACGGCAATATTATGTCGGATTTCATAGTGGGTTTTCCCGGAGAGACAGAAAGAGATTTTAACGAAACCCTTGCGGCAGTAAAAGAAATACAATTTGACGCCGCATACATCTTTAAATATTCACCAAGGCCATTTACGAAGGCCGGCAGGTTTAAGGATGACGTGCCGCAGAAAGAGAAAGAACGAAGGCACAGGGTGTTGCTGGAGATGCAGAAGAAGATATCTTTAGCGAAGAAGGTTAAGGTTTAGGTCAAGGCTAAGCCCCCCCCCCTCAACCTCTCAGCCTTAACCTCAACCTCAACCTTAACATTGATATGCAGATATATTTCCTAGTTGGTCCCACAGCATCAGGCAAGACCGCATTATCCCTTAAGTTAGCCGAAAGGCTCAATGCCGAGATAATATCCTGCGATTCCATGTGCGTTTATAAAGGCATGGATATACTTACCTCAAAGCCTTCGCAGGCGGTCAGAAAAAGAATCCCGCATCATTTAATAGACATAATCCCTCCCACAAAGGAGTTTAGCGTCAGTGAATACAGAATCCTCGCGCTCGATGCAATAGAAGATATATTGAAACGGGGGAAGGCCCCGCTTTTTGTAGGGGGAAGCGGGCTGTATGTAAGGGCGGTTATCGACGGTCTTTTCCCTTCGGCCGGGAAGGATGTAAGATTCCGAAAGAGGCAGGCGGCCCTGGCAAAAAAATACGGCAATCTCTACGTATATAACAAACTTAAAAGAATAGACCCTGAATCAGCTGAAAAGATCCATCCCAATAACCTCAGGTATGTCATACGCGCGCTGGAGATATATCATACAGAAAAGAAAAGGCCCTCAGACATAAGAAAGAATAGAGAGCCCTTGAAGTATAAAGTGCAGATTGTCGGGATAGAGCTGAAAAGGTCTGAGCTTTATAAAAGGATAGATGATAGGGTGGAGGAGATGCTCAAGGAAGGGCTCGTAAGAGAGGTAAGGCGGCTTTCAGGAAAGAGATTGAGCATTACGGCAAAGAGTGCGCTTGGGTATAGCGAGATCCTGGGATATATAAAAGGCAAATATTCCCTGGAAGAGGCAAAGGAACTTTTAAAGAAAAACACCAGGCATTTTGCCAAACGCCAGATGACGTGGTTCAGAAGAGATGGTAGAATAAAGTGGTTAGGTGTTGATAAAATAAGATCCCTCGTCAGTTAATGCCAAACTAGGGTGACTCGGGATAAATTCGGACTTATGAGTTATGTTCGCTTGCGCTCCATAACTCATGTCCTCATTCATGGAAAAGGCGATATTAGTTACAGTTGATCTGGGAAGTGAGCGCGGTTGGCCGGCAGAGGACCGTGCGAGGGAACTCATGGATCTTACGCGGTCAAGCGGTGCTTCGACAGAAGGCGAGATCGTGTGCCGCAGGGAAAGGCCGACAGCTGATTTGTTTATTGGCAAGGGAAAATTTCAGGAGCTGATACAGCTTTCCAATGCTAAAGGTGCGGATCTGGTAATTTTCAATAATGACCTTACCCCTACGCAGCTCAGGAATCTAGAGAGAGGGCTTGAAGATATCAAGGTCATTGACAGGACCCAGCTTATCCTTGATATCTTCTCCCAGCATGCCAGGAGCATGGAGGGCAAGATCCAGGTCGAGCTGGCACAGCTGGAGTATATGCTGCCCAGGCTTACCGGAAGGGGTGTCCAACTTTCAAGATTGGGCGGAGGGATTGGGACCAGGGGCCCCGGGGAAAAGATCCTGGAGTATGACAGGCGCAGGATCAGGATGCATATCTCGAGATTAAAAAAGGAATTAAGGGACCTGGAGAAAAGGCGGGAGGCCCTCAGGAAGCACCGTAAAGATGCGATGCTCACGACCATTGC
>CAJVXD010000217.1 GCA_913009675.1 uncultured bacterium
TGTGTTTTGTTTTTTTTTTTCAAGCAGAAGACGGCATACGAGGTATATCAGTGTGACTGGAGTTCAGACGTGTGCTCTTCCGATCTCCCTTGGAGCTTTTATCGTTTAGTGTCGATTATTCCATATGGGGACTCAATCCCTTCGGATACCATTTAACGAATCTTTTTCTCCATATAATTAACTCAACACTCGTTTATATTATTCTGTCTGCACTAAGCCCCCTGGCTTCTATTGCCTTCTGCGTCTCGCTCTTTTTTGGCATATCGCCTACAATATCCGGTATCACATACTATATCTCAGCCAGGTCAGACCTTCTGATGGCGATGTTTGTATTTTTATCCCTTATATTTTTTATAAAATATGAACAAAAGGGAAGGAAGGGATTTTATGCCCTTTCTATTATTTCGTTTGCATTGGCGCTTTTATCTAAGGAGATGGCCGTGATATTAGTGATGCTTTTAGCATTACATCTTTCCATGCGGGATAGGCCATTAAGGAGGTTTAAAAGATTGTTCCCTTATGTAATACTCCTGGTATTTTATATTATCCTAAGATACTCGATCTTAAATTTTGCAAAAGGGACTAATCCAGTGATTGATTTTAATTATCCTGCTACGATATCCTTCTCAAGGCGATTGCTGACAGACCTCAAGATAATACCTAAATATGTCTGGCTGCTTTTATTCCCATATGGATTACATATGGAGTGGTTTATAAAACCGGCGAGGTCGATCTTTCAGTTGGATGTGATGTCCTCTATTGCTGTAATTATTATTATGATGCTTGCTCTTAAGAGAATTTCAGGCAGGAGGCCCCTGGTCTTATTTGGTAGTTTATGGTTTATGTTAAGTCTCTTACCCGTTTTTAATATTTACCCGATATCTGTTTTCTTCGGCGAGGGCTGGCTTTATGTTCCTGCCGTGGGCTTTTTTATTATCTTTAGCGTTTTCCTGATCCAGGTTATAGGCCCCCGGATCGGTAAACAGGCTGTTATTATTATAGCAGCGCTGCTGGTTATTTATTATTCCTTATTTAATATTAGCTATGGCCGTGTCTGGAAAGATTCGATTTCTTTATTGAGTAATGTGTTAAGATATGAAAGAAAAAGCCCTCTTATTTATCTGACATATAACAATTTAGGCATGGCTTACTATGATAAAGGCGAACTTGAAAAATCAATAGAGTATTATAAAAAGAGCGTACGGTTGAATCCACGATATGCGGAAGCCTATAATAATTTAGGAGTTAGCTATATGGGAGAGGGGCGGCCTGTGGAAGCAATAAGATATTTTAAAAAGGCAATCAGCCTTAAAAGAGATTATATTTCCGCTTATTCCAATCTCTCACATGCGTATAATAATCTGGGTCTATCCGACAGGGCCATGCAGTTTTCCATACTTACGATAAAACTGGACCCCGCTTGTTACAAGGGGTATCGTGATATGGGATACATATATTCAAAGAAAGGGGATATCGACAAGGCAATAAGATCCTTCAGGAAGGCCCTGGAATTAAAAAAAGGGGATTTTGAAGTTCACTACTGTCTTGGGGCGCTCTACGCCAAGAAGAGTCAGTTTAAAAGGTCTTTGTATGAATATCAGAATGCCATTAGATTCGGGGCAGGGGATTATAAATTTTATAATGAGCTTGCCTATATCTATTTAAAGAATAATATGATAGCAGAATCCGAAAGGGCCCTCATACGGTCGATTGCATTAAATAAAGACCAGTCAGAACCGTATAATAATTTAGGCAATATCTATTCTATGTGCGGATATTTTAAGATGGCTATCAAAGAATATAAAAAGGCGCTTGAGAAAGACCCGGATAACCCGGGCATACGGGGTAATCTCCAAAAGACGAGGATGGAATGGAAAGACCGTTTGTCTCAGTCGTAATCCCTGCTTATAATTCCGCATCTACAATTGCTGATACCATAGAAGGGTGTTTGAACCAGGATTATCCTATGGATAAGATAGAGATAATAGTGGTGGACGATGGTTCTACAGATAGAACAAAAGAGGTTGCGGTGCAGTATCCGATAAAATATGTCTTTCAGAGAAAAAGCGGTCCAGCTGCGGCTAGAAATAAAGGGTGTCAATTCGCAGGTGGCCAGCTGATATTTTTTACAGATGCGGATTGCGTTCCGGCAAAAGAGTG
>CAJVXD010000218.1 GCA_913009675.1 uncultured bacterium
AAGATTGATATTTTTTTTTTTTTTCAAGCAGAAGACGGCATACGAGATATATCAGTGTGACTGGAGTTCAGACGTGTGCTCTTCCGATCTCGATATGCGGATACAAAAGGAGACCGGGCGCATAGAGAAGCCTGATAAGATCAGCGAGGCGCGTCATGATATTGCCAGGGTTTTAACCGTGCTCGGGGAGGAGAAGGGGTAAATTATGGGATCAACCTCCAGAAGGAAGCAGAGGATGGGCGTTGTTATAAGTGATGAGATGGGTAAGAGTATTGTGGTGAGGATAGATAGGATCTCCAAGCACCCTGTTTACCGACGCATTGTCAGGAGATCGACAAAGGTCATGGTGCACGATGAGCGGAAGGAGGCCAAGGCAGGGAATCTGGTTAAGATAGAGGAGGTAAGGCCGATATCCAGACATAAGAGATGGAGATTACTTGAGATAGTAAAATAAGCAAGCGGCATAACTACAATGTAATAAGAGGGCAGGCAATTAGGTAATAGCTGTTTGAGAATTAGGAAGACAGGAGCATATAGAGATCATGATCAGGATGCAGACTATTTTAGATGTGGCTGATAATACAGGGGCCAAAAAGGCCTCCTGTATTGGTGTAATAGGGCGGCAGGGCAGAGATATTGCCGAGGTAGGAGATATTATAACCGCTAATATTAAAGAGGCCAGCCCCAATGGCATAGTGAAGAAAGGCGAGGTGGTAAAGGCGGTTATAGTAAGGAGCGTAAATGCTGTCCGAAGACAGGATGGTTCATACCTTCGTTTTGACAGGAATGCCGTTGTGATCATAGACGATCAAAGGAATCCGAGAGGTACAAGGATCTTTGGTCCTGTTGCGAGGGAGTTAAGAGAGAAGAATTTCATGAAGATTGTTTCTCTCGCACCCGAGGTTATTTAAGATGGCCAAGATAAGGAAGAACGATACGGTAATGATAATGAATGGCAAGGATAAGGGTAAGACGGGCAAGGTCCTATCCGTATTTTTAAAACAAGACAGGGTTCTTGTACAAGGCCTTAATCTGGTAAAAAAACATGCCAGGAGGACAAAGGAAGACCAGCAGGGAGGCATTATCCAGCGCGAAGGGCCAATCCATATCTCTAATCTAATGGCAGTGTGTCAAAAGTGCGACAGGCCCACAAGGGTTGGTTTTAGTACGCTCTCCGATGGAACAAAGATTCGGATTTGTAAGAGATGCAAGGAATTGATTTAGCTGTGAGCCGCAAGCTTTAAGCTATAAGAAAGACTTATAGTCGAGGATAACAATGATACCGAGATTGTTGCAAAGATACAAAGATGAAATAATGCCTGAGCTTACCAGGAAATTTGGATACAAAAATAGCCTGGAGGCCCCGGAGATCAAAAAGATAGTCTTAAACATGGGGGTGGGCATTGGGAGTCAGGATATAAAGATCCTTGAACAGGTCATGGCCGATCTGGCCCTGATAACAGGACAGAGGCCTATGATGACAAGGGCCAGGAAATCAATAGCAAATTTCAAGATAAGGAAAGGTGTCCCTGTCGGCTGCAAGGTAACCCTGCGCCGTGCCAGGATGTATGAGTTTCTTGACAGGTTGATAAATATTGCCTTGCCGAGGATCAGGGATTTTCGCGGCGTATCTCCGCTCTCTTTTGATCAGAAGGGCAATTACTCCCTGGGCCTCGAGGAACAAACAATCTTTTCTGAAATAAACATTGATAAGGTAAGCAAGGTCCAGGGCATGGACGTGATATTCAATATAAAATCCGGATCGAAAGAGGAGTCATACGAGTTATTGAGATTATTTGGAATGCCGTTTGCCGGAGAGCTTAAAAAATAGGAGGACCGTAAGTTATAGAGTTTAAAGCTATAAGAGATGGACTTATAGCTTAGGACTTATAGCTTAAAGTTTTAGGATATGGCAAAAGAATGCTTGATAGCAAAACAGAAACGAACCCCAAAGTTTAAAGTAAGGAAATACAATAGATGTAGGCTGTGCGGGCGGCCCCGCGGATATATTAGAAAGTTTCAAATCTGCCGTATATGTTTCAGAGAGATGGCTTCAAGAGGAGAGATCCCCGGCGTGACCAAGGCAAGCTGGTAGTCGTTTAGGTAAGGGCAGGATATAGAAGACGGA
>CAJVXD010000219.1 GCA_913009675.1 uncultured bacterium
CATCGATATCTACACTCCGTCCCTACACAACGCTCCTCCGACCCAGGGCTCGGTTGAAACGACACGCAAAGACAAGTATAGAGTTACAGAAGAACAATAGAGGGTCTATAGTGGTAACAGAGATACTCTAACAGCTTAATAAATCGAAGATCATCGAGAAGAACGAGAAGCTGGTGCAGGGTAAAAAGATCGAGGGTATATCAGATATAAGGGACGAGTCTGACAAAGATGGGATGAGGATTGTTATAGACCTGAAACGCGACCAGAATGCCCAGATTACCCTTAATCAATTGTATAAAAAAACCCAAATGGAGACAACCTTTGGGGTGATTATGCTTGCCCTGGTGGATGGAAGGCCGCGGATATTAGGTCTCAAAGAGGTGCTCGCTTTATACATAAAACACAGACAGGAGATAGTAAGGCGCAGGACACAATTTGAGCTGAATAAGGCAGAGAAAAGGGCCCACATATTAGAAGGCTTCAAGATAGCGATAGAGCACCTTAACGAGATCATAAAGACCATCAGAGAGTCAAGGGACCCCAAGATAGCAAAAGAGAGATTGATAAAGGGTTTTGAACTAAGCGATGTCCAGGCCCAGGCCATCCTGGAGATGCAGCTACAGCGCCTTACCGCCCTTGAACGGGGTAAGATTGAGAAAGAATACCTTGAGCTGATCAAAAAGATAGAGCTTTACAGGGCCATATTAAAAAGTGAAAAGAGGATCCTGGATATTGTAAAGAATGAGGCATTGGAACTCAAGAAGAAATACGGGGATGAGCGCAGGACAGAGATAGTTGCGAAGGCTGAGGAGATAGAGATCGAGGATTTGATTGCAGAAGAGGACATGGTGATTACAGTAAGCCACGCCGGTTATATCAAGCGCCTCCCCATTGCCGCATACCGGCGCCAGAAGCGGGGAGGGGTAGGGGTCACGGGCATAGATATGAAAGCAGAGGATTTCGTGGAGCACCTTTTTATAGCCTCCACCCACGAATACATACTTGTCTTTACCAATAGAGGCAAGGTTTATTGGTTAAAGGTATATGAGATCCCGCAGGCAGGGCGTGCGGCGAGGGGAAAGGCGATAGTAAATCTTTTGCAGTTGACTTCCGGTGAGACTGTATCTGCCTGCGTTAAGGTCAAGGATTTTGAAAAAGGGAAATTCCTTGTTATGGCAACGCGGAACGGGTTGATAAAAAAGACGGGTCTTATGGCATATTCAAACCCGAGGAAGTCCGGTATAATCGGGATCGGTATTGAAAAAGGAGATGAGCTTATCGGGGTGAAATGGGCTGATGGCAGACAAGAGATAATCCTTGCGACAAATCAGGGCAAGGCCATTCGTTTTACAGAATCCCAGGTGAGAGACATGGGAAGGGGCGCTAAGGGTGTCAAGGGGATAAGGCTTGGGAAGAAGGATCAGGTGATAGCAATGGAAATAGCGAGGGAAGACGCTACTATTCTCACGGTTACATCCCAGGGGTTTGCCAAACGTACCCCTGTAAAACAATATAGAAAACAGTCTCGCGGCGGCAAAGGCATAAAGAATGTGAGCGTTACAAAGAAGAACGGCGAGGCAGTAGGTCTGAAGATAGTGGAGGATAGGGATGAGCTTATGGTGATGACTGAAAAGGGTATGATAGTCCGCTGTGCCGTAAAAGACATACGCGCCACCGGGAGGGCCGCTCAGGGTGTCCATATAATAAAACTCGATTCAGGCGACAGGGTCTCAACGGTTGCCCGCCTCATCCCTGAGGAAGAATGAAGTATATTGTTCGATCGCCGTCGAAAACAATTGGGAAACTTTACGGAAGCGGTCTTGACACTACAAAGTTTTTAGTTTACATTTTTCGCTTAACACTTAATACTCCCGTCCCCATCGTCTAGCCTGGTCCAGGACATCAGATTTTCGATCTGACGACACCGGTTCAAATCCGGTTGGGGACGCCAAGCTTTTAACCCACTAAAATCCAATCAGTTATATCTTAAACCTAATCAGAAGAAGTATTAGAGTTACTCGTCAATACGATAGGCTACACATTTATTGTTTAACTCTCTTTGTGTCTATTTAGATGTTTTTAGATATGAAATGGTCACTATTTAGATCGGAAA
>CAJVXD010000220.1 GCA_913009675.1 uncultured bacterium
GAGAGGAGAAAGAGTTTTTTTTAAAGCAGAAGAGGGCAGACGAGGTATATCAGTGTGACTGGAGTTCAGACGTGTGCTCTTCCGATCTGCGGTTGTATACGCACTCATTGGAATTCTTATATATGTTTCGATTAGATTTGAATTGAGGTATGCGGTAGGAGAAATTGTTGCAATTGCCCATGACGTAGTTATTACAGTCGGAGCTTTTTCAGTCACCAATTATGAGGTCTCCCTCCCTGTGGTAGCGGCTCTTCTTGCAGTAGTCGGCTACTCCCTCAACGATACAATAATAGTGTTTGACAGGATTAGAGAAAATCTCAAGAGTTCTAAAAAAGGTGAAGATATTATTATAATTAACAAAAGCATTAATGAAACACTAGGCAGAACCTTGTTGACGTCCATTACTACTTTGATGGTTGTGGTTGTGCTTTTTATCTTTGGCGGAGGAGTGATACATAATTTCGCCTTTGCTCTGATGGTTGGGGTAATAATAGGCACTTACTCATCCATCTTCGTTGCTTCACCGGTTCTCATCTACTATAATTCGTTATTTAGCAAAAATAAGGCGACCTGATGGATACCAGGTGGGATCTTTTCCACCAGGACGAAGGTCTCAGCTTACTCCTTTCAAAAAATCTGAATATTAATCATCTCACAGCTCAAGTTCTCATAAATAGAGGAATAGCTGATCCTGGCGAAGCCGGTAAGTTCTTGTCGCCATCTCTTGGTCATCTTGCCTCCCCCAATTTACTTAAAGGTATGGATAAGGGGGTGGAAAGGATTTATGAATCGATTGAAAAATCGGAAAAAATTACTATTTATGGTGATTATGATGTTGACGGGTCAACTTCAACAGCCTTACTGCTCCTTTTTCTCAGAGAAGTAGGCGCAAAGTGCGACTACTATATACCCCACAGAATTAAGGAAGGTTACGGCCTGAACGGGGCTGCGATAGAAAAAATTGCTCAAAACGGAACAAAAGTAATTATTACCGTAGATAACGGCATTACCGCCAATAATGAAGCTTCTCTTGCCTCTTCTCTTGGAATTGACTTAATAATTACAGATCACCATCAGGTACCGCCTGAACTCCCCAAAGCATACACAATAATAAATCCTCTTCAGGAAGAATGTGCCTATCCTTTTAAGGGCCTTTCGGGAGCAGGGATAGCCTTTCATTTTATAGTTGCGTTAAGATCATATCTTAGGGATAGAGGTTTTTGGAAAGAAAAAAGAGAGCCCAATTTAAAGAACTATCTTGATCTGGTAGCGCTTGCAACTATTGCCGACATTGTCCCGTTAAAATCTGTTAACAGAACCTTGACTGTTTTTGGATTGAAAGAGCTTTCAAAAAAAGGCAGGTGCGGCATAAATGCGCTTAAAACAGTCTCTTCCATTGATGAAGATAAAGTTTCAGTTGGCGCAGTTGCTTTTCATATGGCGCCAAGACTCAATGCTGCGGGAAGACTTTCCGTAGCCGATACGGGCGTCAAACTTCTTCTTTGTGAAGATGAAAAAACAGCCGAAAATCTTGCATTAAAATTGGATAGTGAAAACAGGGAGAGGCAAAAAATTGAGTCAAATATTTCACTGGAAGCGTTTGAGATGGTTGAGAAAATGGGTGAGCCTCTGCCTTCGTCTATAGTCCTGTCGTCTAAGGGGTGGCACGCCGGTGTTATTGGCATAGTTGCTTCAAGACTGGTTGAGAAATTCTACAGGCCGGCTATAGTTATTTCTGTGGAAGACGGAGTAGGGAAGGGGTCGGCAAGAAGCATAAGCGGTTTCGATTTGCATAAGGCCTTAGAGGCTTGTTCCGAATATTTAATAAAATTCGGTGGTCACAAATATGCGGCAGGTCTCTCTATTGAACCTTCCGGAATCGCTGACTTCACTGAAGCCTTTGAAAAAGAGGCAAATTTGAGATTGAAAAGCGATGATTTCATGCCGCTATTAAAGATAGATTCAATAGCTAATCTTGATAGATAGATCGGAAGAGCGTCGTGTAGGGAAAGAGTGTAGATCTCGGTGGTCGCCGTAGCATTAAAAAAAAAAAAAAACAAAAAAAGACACGAGAAAGACAAAGGA
>CAJVXD010000221.1 GCA_913009675.1 uncultured bacterium
AGTGTGAGGCACGAACGGGTAGGCAGTGGATAGGTACAGAGAAAGAAGTGCTGAGCGTCACTATGCGGACCAGAAAAGAAATAGAAGAAAAAAAAAAAAAGATTTTTAGTTGTTTTTTTAATGATACGGCGACCACCGAGATCTACACTCTTTCCCTACACGACGCTCTTCCGATCTAGATAGCGCCTGCTAACTCTTTTGATGGAGCCCAGCAACCTGATCTATAAGGCCTTGAATCTAATAAATTTGTGGCATGCGTTTTTATTTCAACAAAACAAAGGTTAGAAATAATTCCCTTGGTTTTCATTAAAGCATCTACTCTCTTTCCATGATTGTTAACGCTATAACCTTGAACCACCTGTTCCAGTTTTTTATCATCAAGACTAGATAGAAAAATATAGCCTAACCCGTAACCAAATATCCAAGGATTCTTCTCAAAGTAGCTTTGCCATAATCCTTCATTAGAGCATTGTTTACGGCTCTTTATTGACTCGAAATAGGCTTGATTGGCGAGTAGATCTTTAAATATCTCAAGTTGCTTTTTTCTATAACCAATTGCCACCAAATCTTTGGTTGTAACTTCAGACTTAAGAATTTCCTCGAATAAATCTTGATTTTCAGATACAAGGTATTTGGCTTGGTGCGTTGTCAATGCAATTTTCCGTAACTCCTCATCAGTAATATTTACTTTTGCTCGATTTTTAAAATCAATTGATTGAATATTTGCCAAGAACTCACAAAACCTTCCTATTTCCTCCCCAACGAAGGAGAAACCTTGTCCATAGGGCTGCCCTGTCTCTGTCATAAACTTTTGCACTGTAAGCACAAATACCTGCCGAGTATCCTCCAGAAACTTTGCAGTGATATTTGTTGCCGCATCGGGCTTGTTTCTAAGAACCACCTCATCTCGCTCTTTCGCATACTCGAAACCATCAACAGAAGGTAGCACTTTTGAGGCAATACGCACCCTTCTATTTTTATCGCCAAAAGACTGTAATGAGGGGCTTATATATGTTTTACCCGGTTTCGGATTTTGATAATCGTCCATTGATGATTTCCCTGAATAGAAAGCTAACGACCAGCATCACCGGCAGCAAAAAGCAGAGCGACGAGGAACGAGGAGCGGCGCTTTTTGCTGTCCGAGTGTATGCGATTGTTAGCGCTTTTACCTATAACTCGGGCTAATCCACTCACATAGCCACCACATATTTGTGCCTTCTTTTGACTTTTTAATGCAACCAATCTCTTTAAGGTTTCTAATTGCGAATTCAATATCTTTATTGCTTAGAGGATCTCTCTCATATTTTTCTGCATGTTTATCTAAAGCAGGTTTTATATCATCTGCATTTACTATTTTTTCATTATTCTTAACTTGCCACATTACCCAAAGAACCACAGCCTCGCTCTCCGTTAAGGAAACTTCAAGGTTTTTCCATAAGCTATTCCATAAAAGGATAAAAGCAAAAGGTATAGCCCATGGCATTTGGGTAACAGAAACTACGGTAAATATCCCTGATGATACTGCTTCAAATAGCTTTCTAATATTTAGCGTAATGTTTCCTGGCTTTGTGCTGCGCCCTCCGCCCCTTCCACTTGGATGCATTGTAATCATCTCCATAAGAAATTCCTTTTCTTCTGGAGGGGTGATCTTTATACAAGAATCCAATAACTCTTTCGAGGTTTGTTCCTTTGCACTTTCAGGCACACCTGCATCCACTAATAACTTCCCAATGGACTCTTGTAACTCTAATGCTCTTTCTTCTTTTCTTTCGTAATCCCAACCCATATTCTTACTCACATTTTCTGGCGCTAACGCCTAGCTCAGCGGTCGGCTGGAATGTATTGTTAGCGCATGCCACAGAAGAAGAAAATAACTCCAACCGGTATGCTATCAAAAGTGCTTATTCTGTTTTCAAACCATACTTAATTCTCCAGAGAAATATTACCGCCAATAGAAATAGAACAGATCGGAAGAGCACACGTCTGAACTCCAGTCACACTGATATATCTCGTATGCCGTCTTCTGCTTGAAAAAAAAAAGAAAAAATAAAGGTAACAATCGTTTTGAATAACC
>CAJVXD010000222.1 GCA_913009675.1 uncultured bacterium
AAAAAGAAGAAATGTATATTCTGCGGTATATAAAAAAGAAAAATCTTCCATTGTCAGAAAATCATCTTATATGCTCTCAGGGGTAGATGAGCTTATGAGAAAAGTGAAGGGCGATGCGATATTTTTGGGTGACGGTATAGCCCTTTATAGAAAGAGCATAAGTTCCCAAAACAAAAAGGCGGTTTTTTTAGAGGAGAAACACTGGTATCCACATGCGGGGAATCTGATAAGATTGGCATTACCTAAAATAAAGCGGCATAGAAAATACAGCCTGAATGAACTTGAACCTATTTATTTATACCCAAAGGATTGTCAGGTTAAAAAGAATTAAGGATTAAGGATTGAGCGGAAAATTACTTATTACTTAGTCCTTGCGGCTTACGGATGTTTATTATGAAATTCTATAGACCTACATTTGCAGAGATAGATTTGGGTGCAATACGCTATAATCTGCGGAAGATCAAAGCTATAACAGGAAGGGATGTTAAGATCCTGGGGGTGGTAAAGGCAGATGCCTATGGCCATGGCATGGAGGAGGTTTCTCGGACGCTTATTAAAGAAGGGGTGGGTTATCTCGGCGTTGCTTCTTTGGATGAGGCTCGAAGGTTGCGTGAAATCGGGATAAAGAGCCGGATTGTTGTGCTCGGTCCCATCCTGCCTGGAGAGGCCGGAGGTGTATTAAGGTTTAATGTAATACAGAGCGTTCCTTCTCTGGAACTAGCCAGGGTTCTTTCAGCGCTAGGTGAGAGAAGGAAACGGTATATAAAGGTGCATATAAAGATTGATACAGGTATGGGCAGGATTGGTTTTTGGCATGAGGAGGCGATCGCTTTTGTTAAAAAGATAGCTTCCTTGAAGAATCTTATCATAGAAGGCATCTTTACTCATTTTCCCAGCGCAGAAGATGATGCACCTTTTACGCACAGACAGATAGAAGATTTTAGCTCTCTCATAGATAAGCTGCACACCCGGAATATCCATATCCCCATAAAACACACCTCCAACAGTGCAGCGTTTCTAGATTTTAAAGAGGCCCATATGAATATGGTAAGGGTAGGCCTTATAATCTACGGGTTGTATCCTAACGAGAAATGGATAAAAAAAATAGAATTAAAACCGGTATTATCGCTAAAGACAAGGGTTGGTTATGTAAAATCAGTCTCTAAAGGTAGAAGCATAAGTTATGGGAGGACTTATGTTACTAAAAAAAGCAGCAGGATTGCGACGATACCTGTGGGATATGGAGATGGCTATTCGAGGTATCTGTCCAATCGTGCCGATGTTTTGGTCAAAGGCAGACGTGCGCCTATAGTAGGCAGGGTTTGTATGGATATGACTATGGTGGATGTGGGCCATTTGAAGAATGTAAGGACAGGGGACAAAGTAGTTTTAATAGGCAGACAGGGCAAGGAACGAATAAGGACAGAGGAGATTGCCGAATCCCTGAATACGATACCCTATGAGGTTGTCTGCAATATAGGACGTCGCGTACCGCGTGTGTATATTAAATAATAAGCCCGGGGCTTGAAAAAGATAATTTTTAAGGTATGCTTTTAATAGTAAAATCGGAGGTGTTAGATGGCAGATTCTATCTTAGGATATCGTCAAAAAATAGATGGGTTTTTCAGGCCTTCTGTATGGTGGTCTATTTGGGTCTTCGGTGCCTTATTTCTTTTATATTCCATTTTTTTCCATGCTATCCTGCTTCTTAAAAATAACTATGGATTGCCGGGATATATAGCCATGCAGGATATGAATATGGGCAGGTTGTTTTTTTTCGCAACTAATATGCCCCTTGCCTCTTTTACCTTCCTTTTTGCCGGTCATGTAACGCTGGCCTTATACAAGATGAATAAAGTCAGGAAAGTTTAATGTGAGGTCTATTTAATTTTAGTATGGGGTTTTAACCAGCTATATGGAGGGGTCATATGTCAGAAGCTCTGTTTTTAACAAAAGATGGTTATGAAAGACTCAGAAAGGAGCTGAAAGATCTTAAGGGCCGGAAAAGAAGGGAGATAGCCGATGCCCTTGAAGAGGCGAGGTCTCTTGG
>CAJVXD010000223.1 GCA_913009675.1 uncultured bacterium
TATCCTGTCGTCTGTTCGTCACCTCTCTTCATCTCTTTTTTTTTTTTTTTAATGATCCGCCCCCCACCGAGATCTCCCCTCTTCCCCTCCACGCCGCTCTTCCGTTCTGAACATAATTCTCTTCATATGCCTTTACATTTCTATCCGATATATCGGCAAGTTGACTGGAAGCCAGTCTGGCTGAACGTCGCGATAATTTCTCTAAAATATCTTTTGGGCTATCAAACGTCATGCCCTTTAATATCTCTACCGAGAATGCATTGGATGGGCCCATTGAAAGAATCGTTATAATCCTGGCGTGGCGTCGTTTCTGTTTCGTAGTGGCAGTAAATGCCTGATGCGTATCTCTTATTTCTCCACCTACCCATCCTTCAGCATGAGGAATCCTTCTTTGGCCAACGCTCACATCCTCTCCTGAGACAAGAACCTGCAATACAGGCTTTTCATCTCTGCTGTAAATACCCGTATCTTTGTCCTTATGAAGCTTCAATTTGCCAAGCCCCTGTATATCTACTGTGTATCTATGGCTGGACTTAGAGTTTATATCGTCATCTATGAGAACTACCCCCCCAGGACGCACATAAAATTTTCTTAAAAAGTCCGTTTTTCTATAGTGCGTCTTTACTTCAAAATAATATCCTAATCTTCCATAGTCTTTGAAATTTTCCAAAAATGCATCGGCGCTCCTGCCTTTAAAGATATCTTTCAATGCGCCTAATCTTAATTTATCCAATAGCCAACCTACTTCGTATGACCCTTTTCCATCCACAAGCGGTGTGCCGCTATGTTTGTCTGCAGTAAACATCTTGAGTCTATTACTTTCTTCAAAATTGCCATAGCCTGAATCTATAACAAGCTTCTCCCCATTAAAATACAGGATAAAACTTCCCTCATCGCAGTGTTCATGCATTGCAGATGCCTTTCTTACACGGCCGTGCTCACCAAGGACAAATAAATAGAAATCCTTCGGCCCCCATCCAGACCTAATTATAGCTGCCCCCTCTTCAGGCATAAACTGTGTGGCCGGCCAATCCGGCTTTTCAGGGACGATATTTGTATCAAAGTTTACAATAAGGTCAACTGCAAGATTCAGATTGCCCCCTGTATAGTATTTGCCGTCTTTTTTAGATGTCAGCCAATCCCAGAGATAGACACCGCTTTTATACAAGGGGCTAGCTCCTGTAAGCATCCCGCTTAAAGAATACGTCACATGGCTATCGTCGAAATTCGGCCTTGAACCATCAGGACAGCGTATCTTTATAAGCCAGTCCATTACGTTTTTATAGCGTTTATCCATCAAGGGAGATTTATAACTCTTCCCATTAAACACCCTTTCTTCTCCCCCTGTAAATCTATGATAGGCGATCCAGAAGGGCAGAAGGTTATCCAGGCTGTATTGGAGATACCCCGGTCCTTCAGCATATGCGCCGCCTTCTGTAGTCTGCACCTCTTTCAAGACATACTCGATTGATTCCATTGCAAAGGAGATCCAATTGGAAGGCCTCTTGGCAGGATTATCCGAGTTTAAATGGTGCAGCACAATACCAGCCATACCTATCGAGGCAGCTACCTTTAGTTTATAATTATTCTGCGCTATACCCGAAGACTCCAGGAGACCTGAATTGAATACTATCTCAGATTTAAGATAAAAATCGGATGAAAATTCTGAAAGCCTTTGTTCTATCTCCTTCTGACTAAGAAGAATCCCCTGGCTTCGCAATTGGTTTATCTGCCCGCGAAGGAGTAATTCCGTGGCAAAGGTCATGTTCGAAGTCAGAGCAACGACGTTGAGCGACTTAGCTAGGCGAAGTTGATTTTCCAATTGTCCCAGAGAACGCGCCTTGATTTTCTGCCTTCGTACAAGGGACTTCTCTGCCCTCTTTCTTATTGAGATCGGAAGAGCGTCGTGTAGGGAAAGAGTGTAGATCTCGGTGGTCGCCGTATCATTAAAAAAAAAAGAAAATAAAAGAGAAAGAAAAAAAAAAAAAAGACAAAGATAAAAAAGAGCCAGCCGATTAACCAGCTGAGATACGTGATGAACGAA
>CAJVXD010000224.1 GCA_913009675.1 uncultured bacterium
ACGATGAGTTCAGACTCATTGATGTCTGTTTATGGTGTTGACATGGTGGTTCTTACTTTTCGATTGCTGTATATATTATTTGTTTCGTTATGATGTCATAGACTTATTCCGTTTATTTATTTTACTTCTCTATCTGTGATGTGTTTTTTTTTTTTTTTTTTTTTTCAAGCAGAAGACGGCATACGAGATATATCAGTGTGACTGGAGTTCAGACGTGTGCTCTTCCGATCTTTCATTTTTAACTTTCGGATCATCATTTCCTTTTCTTCTACCTCCTTTCTACCACTAGAAAGAAGTTTTTGATTATTTTAACCAACTCCATCAGGGCGGAATGACTATTGTTGTGGTAACTCATGATCATAACGCTGCAAAATTCGCAAAAAGACAATTAGAAATCGTTAGCGGTAACCTACAGGATAAATAAAAAAAAGGAGCCAAATGATGTTTAAAAGTATGAATGTTTTTATTGTTTCTTCAATATTTTTGCTCTTAGTCTCTGGGATAGCAGAAAGTGCGGGTGCTTCCTCCAAGGAAGCTATTGTACAGGCAGAAAAAGAGAACAAATTTCTATTCCTCTTTTTCTATGAAGGAGGTTCTGATGAATCTGACCGCATGCGTAAAACAATCGGGAAAGCAGAGAAAAGATGGGCAGATAAAGCTAATTTTATCAGCATTGACATAAATGATAGCAAAGAAAGAGAAATCATCTCACAATACAGAATCTGGCGCGTTCCGGTAACTTTAGGTATGGCTCCCAATGGAGTCATTATTACTGGATTTCCAGGAGTGGTAGGATTGAAGGATTTAGAAAAAGTTTTTGTTTCTCCCAAGATGATTGAAATTATAGAAGGTTTACAGCAGAGGAAAGTTATATTTTTATGCGTACAGAACGAGAATACAAAATATGGAAAAGAGAACTCAAAAGTGGTAAAAAATGTAGCCGAAGTTTTAGGGAAATCAGTGAAAGTGGTAGAAGTTAATCCAGAGGATAAAAAAGAAGAAACGCTTCTGCAACAAATCAATGTAAAACCGAACATAACTAATTCAGCTACAATAGTTATTTCTCCAGCTGGAGCAATCGGGGATCGCTTTGAAGGAAAAGTAACGAATAAAGATTTATTTGCTTCCTTTAAAAAAGTTTTAGCCCAAAAAAGCGGTTGTGGCTCAGGTGGTGCATCAGGTGGTGGCTCAGGTGGTTGTGGATAGGCATGAGCATAAGTCACATTGTATTCAGAGAACTCAAGCAAAGAAAAGCACGATTGATAACCAGCCTTCTGGTTATTTTTTTAGCTACAGCGGTTGTTGTTTCACTGCAATCAATTAGCGATTCCTCCAAAGAAGCAGTAACTAAACAACTGCGCAATCTTGGTGCCAATGTGTTTGTTCTTCCTCGTTCTCTTTCGGCAACTGATTTTTACACTGCTAATTATGGCAGTGCTGAAATGCCAGAGAGTTATTTCTATAAATTAACCGGTTCTGGATTGATAAAAAAGGAAGATGTGAAAGCACAACTTTCCAGTAGAGTCAGGATTGGCGATCATCAAGCAATTCTAACTGGCGAAACTGGAAGTAGAGTCTTCAACCCTGTAAATGACCTTAAAGGATTCACATGTGAGTCCAAAACCTCTGCTCCTACTGTTATTTTAGGAAATGAAATAGCAAAATTATTGGGCAAGAAACGAGGGAATCAAGTAAGTATCAAGGGGGAAAAAATTACCATCACTAAAGTCCTGCCAGAGAAAGGAACATTAGACGACATAAGAATATTTGCTCAGCTACATACAGTACAAAAATTCTTAAAAATGGGCAGAGTAATCAACACTATTGAGATTATAGGTGAAGGAATAAGTGATACTCAGAATTTGGCTGAGAAAATAGAGGTTGTTCTGCCCGAGACAAAAGTGGTGACTAAAAAAAGAATTGCCCAGACACAGGCGAATATCATACAGGCGTTGAGGAAATATTCTTTACTTCTTCTTATTATCGTCCTTGTTGTTGGAGGAATAAACATTGCCAATTATATG
>CAJVXD010000225.1 GCA_913009675.1 uncultured bacterium
CGAGATATATCAGTGTGACTGGAGTTCAGACGTGTGCTCTTCCGATCTAACTATCTTCACATTCAGATCCATATAAGCCACTGATACCCTTACTTGATCCCACGCCCTCCCGGCAGCAAAGACCCCAAATGTGCAGGCAAAGGGCGTTTTCCCCGACAGGGCAAGGCCTGCAGCAGTACATATCATATCCTGTTCGCTGACCCCCATTGCGAAAAACCTGTCAGGAAATCTCTTTTTAAACCAGCCTGCGCGCGTGGATTCAGTAAGGTCTGCTGAAAGCACTACTACATCTCCCCGTGTTTCCCCTAATTCCACAAGGCCTTCTCCAAATCCGTCCCTTGTCGCCTTCTTATCCATAAAACACATTCTCTCCTCAAAATAACTTCACACTTTTGTGTGTGTCACGAAAGCCTGCGGTTATTTTTGCTCTATCTCTTTCAAGGCCCGTTCGAGTTCCTCTTTTGTGGGGGCCTTACCATGATATTGATTCTGGTTTGCAAAAAACGAAACCCCCTTGCCCTTTATGGTATGCGCTAAAATAATAGCGGGCCTTCCTTTTATGGTCCCTGCCCTGTCATAGGCATCCATGACCTCCTTGAGATTGTGGCCGTCTATCTCCAGTACCTCCCAGTTAAAGGCCTGCCATTTTTCCTTAAGGGGTTCGAGGCCCTTTATCTCTTCGACAGGGCCGTCTATCTGAAACTTATTATAATCCACTATGGCGCATACATTATCCAATTTGTAATGCGCACTCGTAAGGGCTGCCTCCCAGACCTGGCCTTCGTCAAGCTCGCCGTCGCCCATCATACAATAGATCTTCTTGTTGTCCTTGTTTAATCTCGCTGCAAGGGCATACCCGTTTGCAATAGACAGGCCCTGGCCCAAAGAACCGCTCGATATCTCAACCCCGGGTAACCCTCTTTGAGGATGGCCCTGAAGCCTGGTCCCGATCTTCCTCAGCGTACGAAGTTCCTCCCTGTCAAAAAAATTCATGCTGGCCAGGATAGCGTATAATGCAGGGCAGCCATGCCCCTTTGAAAGGATAAATATATCGCGCGTATCACAGAGAGGCCTCTTAGGCTCGCACCTGAATTTATAAAAATAAAGGCCAACGAGCAATTCCACTATAGACAGAGAGCCGCCTGTATGCCCTGAACCCGCGCAGGTAAGCATCTTTAATATCTCTATACGAATATCCCTGGCTATCTTCTCCAACTCTTGAACCCGTGGTCTCTCTCTCATATATTACTCTTCTTCCTGTCTCGATATCCCCTTATCCTTTGTTTGCCATCCCCGTATTTCTGCTATTTTACAAAAAAATATAGCTGTAAGGTTTACTTTGCCTTTGGTAGAGCAATCTTTGCGGCTGCCTTTAGCCTTTCCAATTTCCCTCTCACCCTGTCATTACCCTTCAGACCCAGTGACTTCGTCCACGCCTCTTTAGCCCTATCAAAAAGCCTGAGTTTAAAATACACGTCTCCCAGATGCTCATAGACAACAGGATCCTCCCCGATAAGCTTCTTTGCCCTCTCAAGCTTTATCCTTGATGCTTCATACATGCCTTTTTTATAATACACCCAGCCTAAACTGTCAATATATGCGCCATTGTCGGGATCTATCTTGAGTGCCTTTTTAATAAGCCTGTCTGCCTCATCAAGTTTTTTGCCTTCCTCGGCATATATATATCCGAGATAATTCAATGCCTCTGCGTCTCCCGGGTCCAGTTCAACGGCCTTTTCTAACTGCAGTATCGCCTTTTCCCTCTGACCTCCATCCTCGAGCATGGCCCCTAGATAAAAATGGGGCTTTGGGTTAAACGGGTCTATCTCTATGCCTTTCTTATATTCATCGATGGCCAGGGATTTTTCCCTTTTTTGACTGTAACAAAACCCCAGGGCCATGTGGACATCCTGGGTTCTCTTGTCCAGCGCGAGTGCCTCTTTTAACACCTTAATGGCCTCATCAATCTTTGAATCGCCCACATAGATATATCCCAATTCTATATAAACTCCGACATCCTCC